>CAYRJN010000125.1:0-11107 GCA_964424545.1 uncultured Calditrichaceae bacterium | reverse complement strand
ACGCTTATATTACGCCATATAATATCCATTTATGGAAATTAATTCAAACAATCAATCCCGAACTTAACAATAAAATATCGGGTTTTCATCTCTTGTTTTCCGAATCCGCCCAAAAAGCCTTTTTGTTTTCCGATACCTGCATAAATGCGTTCCCTACATCGGAGACATTGGCTGAAACCGCAATACGCGCCGCATACAATTTCACAAAAATTACCGGACAAACGGCAAAAACAGCGCTTCTCTCTTTTTCCACCAAAGGTAGCGCAAAACATAAAATCCCCGATGCGGTTCGACAGGCGGCAGACATTGTTAAACAAAAAGCGCCTCAACTTATTATTGACGGGGAAATTCAATTTGACGCAGCGGCCGTTTTGGAAATCGGAGAACAAAAAGCGCCGGGAAATGTTTTAAAAGGCGAGACGAATGTTTTTATTTTTCCAAATCTGGACTCGGCAAGAATAGGTTATCAAATAGCCCGTTCGGTTGCCGCTTATATGGCTTGCGGCGGTTTTATTCAGGGATTTAACTTGCCGTTAATTTTTGCGGATACTACAACTGATTATATGGAGCTCGTTGAAACCGCGTTGATTGCAGGCTTCTATTTAGAAAATGAAAAAAATCAGGAGTAAATTAGAATTATTGACGATAAAAGAAGCATCGTTCTTTATACAAAATTTAATAAATATATAATATTTTTTTTATTTAAACTTTTAATTAATCTTCAAAATTTGTAGATTTAGGATCACAGTATTTAAGAAGACGGCCAAATTTCTAATTTTTTTTATAAAAACGCTAAATTTTTGATAAATTTATCCGATAATGATAGCAACCTTTTAATCTATCTTAGCTTAATTTGCTCAAAGTTATGTATCGGCTGAGATAATGGAGCGTAAAGATAACTAAAAAAAATAACAATAATATGGTATTGAAGAATGAAATATAAATTTTTCATCTTTTTTCTTATTGCGGCAACATTTTTGAATGCGCAAGATAAACGTAAATTAGGTATTTTGCCCTTTAAGAATGAATCCAATTCAAAATACGACTGGGTATCTTACGGATTGGATTATCTTCTGGAAAATAAACTATCCGTGCTTTCCGGTATTTTTGTCACGGAAAAACACGTTATGAAAAAAGCTCTGAATGAATCCGGCTTTTACTCCAAAGCTGTTGATGAGAAAATGATTTATCATATTGGCAAAGCCACGGGTGATGAAGCGATTATTTATGGAAAATATAAGATAAACGGCCAAAACATTGACTTACAAGTTATTTATTATGACGGCATTAAAGGTACGGAATTATTCACTTCAAAATATTCCGATAATCTAAAAAATCTATTTGCGATATCTTCTAAAATTGTTGAACAGGTCATTAATTTGGCCAGCGTAACGGTTTCCGCTCAAGAACAGGAATTACTCAACAGAACTATTACAAATTCTTCCAAAGCTTTTGAAAATTTCATAAAAGCTTACATGGAAAATGAAAAACCAAACGGTAAAAAGGAAGTCATTACCGGTTTGTTCCGCAAAGCCATTCGCGAAGACGCAAATTTTCTCGAGGCGTATTACAACCTCGGTATCGTATATTTTAATAACGGCGACTATAACAAAGCGTTGCTACAGTTTAATAAAGTAATTGATATTTTGCCTAATTTTGCAAAAGCCTATTACGGCAGAGGTTTAATTTTTGAAAAACAGCGCAAATATGCTGATGCGCGATCCGATTTTCAAATGGTTACCAAACTTAATCCCAACAATTATCTCGGCTTTTTCCACTTGGGCAAAATCGATGTACGCAAAAAAAATTACGATGATGCACAAAAGAATCTGGAAAAAGCGAAATCTATTAATCCTGAATACGCCGCCACCTATTTTGAGTTGGGCAACATCAATTACTACCAAAAATTATATCGTAAATCTATAGCACAGTATAAAAAAGCTATTGAATACGCACCGGATAACGCTAAATATCATCTTCGTTTCGGTGAAGCTTATTACAGGTCGCAAGTTTTTTATAATGCCAATGATGAATTTAATAAGGTCATTGAACTGGATCCGACAAACGCCGTTGCCTATTTTATGCTGGGAATAACCGTTTATAAAGAAGCGGTAATAGAAGAGTTAATCAGCGCCTTTCTGGACTTGATCAACAGCACGGAACAAAAGTCAAAAGTAGAAGAAAAAAAATTTAATAAAAAAACAGGCATCGATCCCGTTAAAAAACGCGGTATTTACGAAGATATGGCAAAAAATTTCAAACAAGCCGTTGAGTTAAAACCCAATTTTCTTGAAGCCGTTTTCAACTTAGCTTTAACCTATCATGAAATGGGCGATAATGCCAATGCCGAGCGTTATTACAGAGCAGCTTTACTTATAAAACCTTCTTTATTACGGACACACTTAAAGCTTGCCCAACTTTATACGGAAACAAATCGCAAAGAGATGGCAATTGATGAATATCGCAAAGCCTTTCAATATGATCCGGCATTCTTTTACTTTAAGCAAACGCTTGGAAAAGAGTTTCAATATATAAATATATATAATAAATTTAAAGCGGAATTAGATGAAAAAGTAAAAGCCAACCCGAATAATCCTTCTACCAACATTACGCTTGCCAAATTGTATAAAGCTCAAGGTTATAACGGAAAAGCGTCCAATCTGCTCAGAAAAGTCCTCTCTACAACGCCCAACAATCAAGAAGCTAAAAAATTATTAGCGCAGATCAATAAAAAATAACAAAAAAACCGACGTGATTAGATGCCGGTAGTCTACGGATTATATGAATTGAGCGAGGAAACCTTTCGACCAACGCGAGGATATTAATCCACGTAAAACTTGTCATTTTAATAAGCCCGATGAAGAAAAAGCTATTCGCTATTGTTTTTTATTCTTTCAAAACAACACAAAAACGGCGCTCTTAGATAATATCCAGCGTATCCATCTGCAATGTTATTCCGATAAACGTTAAAACGGAAAGAAATCCGGAAGCTGACAATCAAGCGTCTTTGGGAAGGCCGGATTTACTTCGTTTTTTGATAACAGCTATTGTAATACGGCTGATACAAATCAATGCATCCCGTTCATCGCGTATTTTTATTTCCCAGACCTGAATCTTTTTACCTAAATGTAAAGGTTTACCCTTTCCGTAAACGACGCCTTCTGTTTTTGAGCGCAGATGATTGGCGTTTATCTCCAAGCCCACACAATCGTATTTATCGGGATCAACGGATAAATAAGCACCCACACTGCCGATAGACTCCGCCAACGTAACCGATGCGCCACCGTGTAACAAGCCCGCAGGTTGAATAGTTCGATAATCGACAGGAAGAGAAGCAATAATATAATCTTCTCCGACTTCCGTAAATTGGATACCAAGATGTTCCAACATCGTATTTTTAGAATAGGCATTAAGTATTTCTTTTGTAACACTTGAGAACCAAATCATTATTTTCTACCCTTTATAATAAAAAAGCCCTCTGCAAAGAGGGCTTTTGATTATTGCCTTCGGTTCTTAATAAGTGATAGTTAGACCGAGATTAAAAAAGCGCGGCATTCCAAAGAAAACTTCAGCGCTGCGATTAGTATGACCGTATCGATGGGGATCATCCGAACCATAAAAAGCATTATACTGGCTGTTATCTTTGGCATCCTGCACATAATGTGAGTCAAACAAATTAAAGACATGGGCAAAAAGACCGAAACTAATACCGGCCGGATTCCATGGAAGCTTGTAGAGAAAATGCAAATCGAAAAGATTATACGCAGGAATACGCCAACTTTGTGCCGTATCTTCCGGTCTGACGCGTGTAATCGCATTCCAATCGGCATAATAGCGATCATAATATCTCCATAACAGTTGAACTTTCATACCGGTTATGGGAAACACAGATCCTGAAAGAGCAATTTGTGTTTGTGGCGCGTCGCCTACATACAGATTATTTACATAAATACCATAGGTTGAATCGGCGCCGGTACCGTAATTAATATACGTTGCCGTAGGATTATTAGCTTGCTTCCAGTTGCCATAAGAAGCGGCCAAATCGAAACGATAGTAATGAGACGGCTGTAAAGCCCCTTCCAATTCAAGTCCCCAATACCTAGCGTCAATATTTCGAATAACTACGAGACCTTCATCGCCATCCAATTTATAGTCATTTTGATTATAGGTTCTATTATCCCAGTTAGTATAATAGCCGCTGAATTTCAAAGTATAGAGGCCGTTTTGTGCGGAATAATTTACACCGGCTTCATAGGAACTAAATTTTTCATTTTCCGGGTTTTTGATAAATTCACTGGTTCTATCGTTTATAACCGCATCGAGAATCGGCACTTTAGAAATGACGCCGATATTGCCGTAAACATCAAGGCTGGCATTAACACGATAACTGACGCCGCCTTTTGCCTGATATCCCCCAATTGCATCGGAATTGAGACTCAATTCGCCGCTGCTGGGATCAGGATCGCCGTTAACATCTTTTCCGGCCGCTTTAAAGTGATTGGTATGACCGTATTTAATGGTCGAATAACCGAACATACCGTAAGCTGAAAAGTTCCCCGCCGTATATTCTCCCTGTAAGAATCCGCCTATCCAATCCACCGTATTCGTAAAGTTATAGGCAATTTTATCTCCAAGTTTTCTTTGATTTTGAGCGCCTACCCAGAAATCCGACGAATTATCAATGTAATATGAACCGCCAAGGAGATCCCTGACTTCTCTGTAATGGTCTATCGTTGCCGTTCTCCAATCAATACCCAGCGTAAAATTCAAACCGTTCATCGCTTTATAATTAGCTTTAACAATAGCGCCGTAAGTACGCTGGTCATTACGACTATTTCTTAAAATTCCAATAGATTGACCGTTATCCTTGATTACCGGTTTTTTGTCCACATAATAAGTATCTGCAGGCGCTTGATTAACACGAATTGTTTCGTTCCAATCATATTGCCAAGGAGAAGGTCCGTAATAAAATTTATAGTTATCGTCGCCCAATTCACCATTAGCGTCTCTTCTGTAAATTTTACCGTATGTTCCCGTACCGCCGCCGACGCCGCCGGAGAAATAGAAGACGCTGTAAAGACCGAGATTATCCATCAATTGTGAATACCAGTTTAAATTGATTTGCGGTTTATGATAAAAATTTTCTCTTTCATTCAGAAAATCGGAAGAATAACGGCTGCTAGTCTGTCCGTTCCAGTACTGTTTACCCGTATAAGAAGAGCTTACCGGAGCCCAATTCTGGTTAAAAACGCGGTCTCTTTCCGCAAATTTACCGCCGTACATACCGTAATAGGCGCTGTCATCCGCCGCAGACCAGCTTTTACTTTCATGATTCTTTGCATATTCCGGATCATAAGTAGCCATATTCTGCTTATATAGATTTTGTCCGTGACGCTGCGGGGCGCCAATAGCATAAAATTCAAGACGATTTGACTCATTAATATTCCAACTGGCGCCGAAATAATAGGCCCAAGCATCGGTCCAAGCCTTATCGACAACGCCGTTGCCCACTTTTCTAACCAATAAACCGCTAAAGGCCAGTTTGTCATTAACCATGCCGCTATTTGCCGAAATGGTTGTTTTCAAAAAGCCTGCGCTTCCGAGTTCCTGTTTAAAATACACTCCGCCTTTTTGCGCGGCAGGATCGGTTAAAATATTCATCGTACCGCCGATTGACGGTGTAGCGAGGTTTACGGCGCTAAGACCTCTCTGAACCTGAATAGACGAAGTAGCATCGCCTACGCCGTCCCAATTGGACCAGTAAACCCAACCGTTTTCCATATCATTAACGGGCACACCATTTATCATAATAGCAATATTACGCTGGTTAAACCCACGGATATTTACCCTGGCATCACCAGCTCCGCCGCCTTGTTGTGTAGCAAAAACGCTCGGCGTGGTGTTTAATACCATAGGAATATCCTGCGATCCCAATTCTTCGATAATTTTTTGTTTTTTAACATTTGTAAACGCTACCGGCGTTTCTCTCTCTTTTGCGCGATCGGCAACGACATCGATTGTTTTCGCAAATAAGAATTCCGTCAATTCAAAATTATACTGAATATTGCCCTTAATCGTAATTTCTACTTGCTGACGCGCATAACCGACATAATCACAAACCAATACATAGGTTCCGTCTTCAATTTCAATGTAATACATACCGTTTTCATCGGTAGCGGCGCCAACCGTAGTGCCTTCAATATAAACATTTGCCCCGACGAGAGGCTCGCCGTTCGACTTTGCAACAACTTTACCGCCGATAGCGCCTGCATAAGCAAAATTCATACTAAATAATAATGCTAATGCCAAAAGTACTAATTTCTTCACCTTATTCCCCTTAAATTTTGTTAACATTTAAAAGATTAATTAATTAGATAATGTTAATTTTTCTTTGCCGCACCTCCTTTCTTCCTTTAAAAAAACAAAATCAAACTGTCTGTTAAAAAAAATATTAATAAAACATCTTTGAAAATAGCACCATTTGCAAATCCGCAGACAGCCTAAAATTAATAATAATTAAAAATTCAATGGATTTCTTTTAATGAAGTTATACAAAAAATGTGATTTGTGTCAATAGTTTTCGATCATTTTTTTACATTTTTATATTATTATATATTATAAAATAAAAATAAAAACTCACTAAGATATTGTTTTTAACGTTGATAGAGCGCCTCTATTTTTTTTCTTTTTTTTAATAAAAATTAAAAAAATTTATTTACTTCCTATTAGCTTAAATATAAACATGTCGATATTTTGGTCACTTCTTGTTGAAATATAAATCATAAAGCTGCCGAAAAATCTCATTTCAATCAAATTTAGACCAATCAACTTTTATATTTACAATACCTTAACAACCTCTATGAATATATTGGCATAATATATGCACTTGGAATGACAACCAACAAGGGAGGTAATTACATGAATAATTTATCATCAAATACCATGTGGCAAAACTATTCGTATGGCAAAAGCAGTTTAGCTCGTCAACAATTAATCGAACAATATTTAGGACTGGTTAAATATGTTGTAAATAAATTGAAAATTAATTTGCCGCCTTCCGTTCAACATGATGATTTAATTCAAATCGGCGTTATCGGATTATGCGAAGCTATAGAACGTTTTGATTCTTCCCTTGGTATAAAATTTGAGACATATGCCATTCCGCGCATAAAAGGCTGCATTATTGATGAAATCAGAAAAATTGATTGGGTTCCCCGTTCTCTAAGAAATAAAAAATCGCTTATTACAAACAAAATGTCGGAATTTGATCAAAAACATTCAGGCGATTATTCGGATGAAGATGTTGCCAAAAGTTTAGATATAAGTTTGAAGAAACTCAATAAATGGCAAAAGCAAATAAATCTATTTAATGTAACTTCACTTGATCGTCCTATAACTGAGAACGAGGGAAACAATCTTTATGAAGTAGTAGAAGACAATAGTATTGATACCTATGAAGAAGAAATCGAGAGGCAAGAAATGAAATCGCTTCTATTAACAGCAATAAATAAACTGCCGGAAAAAAGCCGCCTTGCCATAACACTGTATTATTATGAAAAGCTTAATTTTAAAGAAATTGCCGAAATTTTAAATATTTCCGAATCAAGAGTATCTCAAATTCACTCTCAAACGATTCGCAACTTAAAGAACAATATGGCAGGGGCCGTTTCGGCATAATAGTGAGGCATTTTTAACAAATTCCTCTTTTTTTTATAAACCTCCTTAATATCCTCTTGTTTATTATCAAGTTATATGTTATATTTATAATAAATTGTACGTTTATCGTATAAATAGTATTTTATTATGCTCAAATTACGTTATATTTTGTTATATTTGTTTTAGCAGGGATGAGTTTCTGTTATAGACAATATGTTGCGGCATCAAAAGAAAAAATTATCATTCACGCTCTCAATTCATGGGTATTTAAACAGGAATCGAGGATGGTTAATTTAATAAGATTTTGGATTAAAACTATCAGAAATGATAACCGTGTAAGTTTTACATTAAAATAAGTCTTGATATTTATGGAAGAAATAATGAAGGACATAAAATTCAAGTCCGACGCGATATTCTCGATAATTCGAACAACAAATCGCTGCTTAACGGAAGACTAATAGGATTCAGAAACCGTGCTGCGCGGACAATTACATTAGAGTTTATAATTTTTACGATGAATCAAACTTAATCTGATTTAGGCGCGTTTTTCATTATTTTAGGACCTAACTCGCATTAATGTTAAACGAACGCATTTATATAAACGTAGTAATTATACATTATTTTTTACATCCATAATAAATTATTATTATCCGTTAATCTTTAACAAGGACGGTAAAATGCCCGATGTAACAAAAAGAAAAATTTTAATAGTAGAAGACAGACCGGAAAACATTGAACTGCTCAAGCTGAACCTAAAGGACGAAAATTATGATTTATATACGGCAATAGACGGCGAAGAAGCTCTGATAAAGACTGAAGAGGTTAACCCTGATTTGATTTTACTCGATATTTTACTTCCAAAACTGGATGGATTCCAAGTATGTGAAAAATTAAAAACCAATCCCAACACCATGTTTATCCCCATAATCATGATTACCGCTTTAAGAGAATTAAAAGACAAGGTACACGGCATAGAATTGGGCGCAGACGATTATTTAACACTACCATACGAAAAAATCGAACTATTAGCCCGTGTTCGTTCTTTACTGCGTATAAAAAAGTTTCATGACGCTTTGCAAAAAAAACGCCGTGAACTGGAAGCCAAAAACCACACTTTAATGGAAATCGACAAACTTAAGGACGAGCTTACCGGTTTAATTGTTCATGATATGAAAAACCCGTTATTTGTAATTCAGGGAAATTTACAAATGATGTCCATGGGCGTCGACAGCGAGCAATCTATCCTTATTAAGAAATATATTGATCGTATTGATCGCAGCGCTAATAATTTATTAAAGATGATGTCCAATTTACTGGATATCTCAAAAATCGAAGACGGTTCGATGAGATTGAACAAAGAATTGGCTAATGTGAATGAATTGGTGCAAAAAACCGTTAGTCGTATTTTTGAAAATCCGGAATTTAAGGACAGGCTGATAGACGTAAGTTTAACGCCGACTATTGTTCCCTTCTATTTTGATTCTTCTCTTATTGAGCGGGTTATAGAGAACTTATTGGTTTTCGCCTTAAATAATACCGATCCGGAAGACACGATTTACGCAAGCACCGAAATATCTGAGGATAAATTAATTTTCACCGTTCAAAACAAAGGCAATAAAATACCGCATGAATTTAAAGATAAAATATTTGACAAATTTTTTCAAAAACAGATAAAAAGTCAGGGTTTTATAATCGGAAGAGGGCTTGCATTGCCTTTTTGTAAAATGGCCATCGAAGCCCATAACGGCGAAATTTGGCTTGACGAAAGCGATAAAGATACAAATTCCATCACATTCTCGCTACCCTTAAAGCGACTTTAAATTTATGACAATTTTTATATAGTAATTTTTTTAGGAAGAAATTAAAGTTTTTCAATATTTAACCGAAAATATAAATAAACAAATAAAAGCGGGAAAATATTGAAACTCATGGATAAAAATAATAAATCAGCGAAGATATCGGAAATTGAAAGAACAAAAAAACAAATTATTGAATTAAGAATAAAAAATCATTATTACAATAAACACTCCGTGATAGATAAAGTCATTGATGAAATACTTTTTGAACAATTTAACGATCAGGAAAGTCAAAATAACTCGCCATCCTCGGACACATAGATAACAACAACACAGAATAATAACCTCCACATTTTTTCTCTAAAATTTTTTTTCTTTTTATTTTTTTTTTATATTTCTGATTATTAAGTCATAATTTTACATCTTATTTTATTTAAGAATGAAGAATGGCAAGAATTAAAATAATGAATAAGCGCCTTTGGAATCATTTTGAACCCAAGCATAAAAAAGAGGAATCTTTCCTAATATAATAACCCAGGATTTCTCTGCTTTACGTTTGTTGGAAAGGAGAAGATTAGGCCGTATTTATAGATTGTTAAATAGCGAAAAACAATATTGATTTTAACAAATGAACTTAAACAACCATTATGCGTTCAATCAAATGGTTCCTATTATGTTATCCGTTCATTTACTGTTTTTTTTCGGATAAAATATTGCTATGATCATCCTGCGATTTATACGTTTGTATTATAAATTCGGGGGCTATCTACGCGTTGTGAAATAAAAAAAATTGAATTCCAATTAACTAAATTTTTTATTAAAATTAAATTTCATCGAGCATTTTGAATAAAAAGCAAAACATATTTTATCTAAGTATCGTATCGATAGTTATTTTAATCGCTATTATACTCTTAAAAATATCGCCGCAAATAAAATCGACCGTTTTTTTCTTTTTTTATATAATGCTTTCCAATTCCTTTATTGCTATCCCTCATGAACCGCTAATGATCTATCTTGGAAAAATTTATCCCTTTTATATTCCCGTTTTCATTGCCATTATACCCACTATTTTGGGCTGCTATTTGGATTATATGGTGTTAACGCCGGTATTAAACAGCCGTTTTCTAAAACGGCCGTTAAATTCAAAATTTTATAAAAAGTCTGAAGAGTATTTTATGAAAATGCCCTATCTTACGCTTTTTATTTTTGCTTTAACGCCTCTTCCCTTTTATCCGGTGCGTATTTTAAGCGTAGCATCGGGCTACCCGGTAAGTCGGTATGTCTCGTCGGTAACGCTCGGCAGAATTCCGAGATATGCAATTCTGGCCTTAAGCGGCTCCATATTCAATATTAGCAATGAAGTAATTTTTGCTATTTTAATTTTAATGATCTTTATCCCAATCTTGATTAATATTATCAGAAAAATTGTTAAAAGGAAAAAAGTCGATCCCTGTTTAGATATAAGGGTCACAGAAATTGATTGATTATATTTTGTTAAATCGTTTCTGCCAATCTATATAATAAGCAAATATATTTCTATCCTTTTGTTATTACAATTCTTTGTATCTGATTTTTTATTGATGTATATTTGGCGATTATAAATATACTCAAGTTTCGCAGTTAATTTTTATAGCTATATCAAGGCATAATATTTT
>CAYRJN010000124.1:0-11125 GCA_964424545.1 uncultured Calditrichaceae bacterium | reverse complement strand
AATTCGCCGGTAAACAGATAAACAAGAAGCGCCGTCGTTAAGGTTGCCGTAATCCGCCAGGATATGGTTTTTGCTATTGCCCGTTTTTTTGTTTCTTTATACATGCGCTTCCGTTAATCGGCAATGCTCAATAAATATCGTCCGTAATTGTTTTTCATCAAAGGTTCGGCTAATTTCCTCAACTGCTCCTTATCGATTAACCCGCTGCGATAGGCAACTTCTTCCACACAGCCGATTTTTAAGCCCTGCCGGTCTTCAATGGTTTTAACAAACATACCGGCATCAACCAATGAATCATGCGTTCCCGTATCTAACCAAGCAAAACCGCGCCCCATTTGTTGAACCGTTAAGAGGCCCCTTTGCAAATATATTTTATTAACATCGGTAATTTCCAGCTCCCCGCGCGGCGAGGGCTTTAGGTTTGCGGCAATATCCACGACTTGATTATCATAAAAATAAAGCCCTGTAACCGCATAATTGGATTTTGGCTTTTGCGGCTTCTCTTCGATACTGACCACCTGACCGGTTTCGTCAAATTCAACCACGCCGTAACGCTGCGGATCACTCACATAATACCCGAAAACCGTCGCGCCGCTTTCCTGCTTAACGGCCTTTTTCAACAAACCGGCTAACCCGCTGCCGTAAAAAATATTATCACCGAGAATTAAGACAACATTATCATTGCCGATAAAATCACGACCGACAATAAAAGCCTGCGCCAATCCTTCCGGTCTGGGCTGTTCCGCGTATTGAAAATGTAATCCCCAAGGCTTTCCGTCGCCTAATAGATTTTTAAATTGCGGCAAATCCTGCGGCGTCGAAATAATCAATATATCTTTTATGCCCGCCAGCATTAACACCGTCAGCGGATAATAAATCATCGGCTTGTCGTAAACCGGCAATAATTGTTTGCTGACCGTTTTGGTTATGGGATACAGCCTTGTTCCCGACCCGCCGGCTAATATTATTCCTTTCACCCTAATCCATTTCTATTTAAAAATTAAATATTTCAAAACCCGCTCATCGCCCCTCCGATAATCCACAATCATCGGGCAACAAGCAACCGAGCACTATTCCCCGCTAACAGCTTTATCTTCCGCCCAATCCAAACATCTTAAAAGATCCTTTTCAACTTCTTTGTATTTCCAGCCGCTTTTGGGACAAACCATAATACCGTCGCTGTCAGGCTGTCCTAATTTTGCCCCGTGCCGGCTCATCCAGCCGACTCGTTTTGCCGGAACGCCGGCCATTAAAGCATAATCCGGCACATTTTTTGTGACCACAGCGCCTGCGGCAATAAAGGCAAAACGGCCGATATCGTGGCCGCAAACAATAGTTGCGTTTGCCCCTATGGATGCGCCGTACCCCACCAACGTCCTTTTATAAAATTCAGCGCCCCGCTGCGGGAACTCACAACGCGGTTCGCTAATATTGGTAAAAACCATCGAAGGTCCGCAAAAAACATAATCTTGCAGCTCCACGCCTTCATAAATAGAAACATTGTTTTGAATTTTACAATAATTTCCGATTACAACATTATTACCCACATTTACATTTTGTCCGAATACGCAATTTTTCCCGATTTTTGCTCCGCCCTGAATATGGGAAAAATGCCAAATTTTCGTTCCTTCGCCGATTTCAACGCCGTCGTCCACATAAGAAGATTCATGCACAAAATATTTTTTATCGGTCATAAAATTTATCCTTTGTTTGCCCTAACGCATAAAATAAAAAAAGATGATAAAAGCCAACCTGATAACGCACTGTCAGCCGTTAACATCTTTAATCCTAAACAGCTATAAAATTATTTATCCAAAAAAGGATGCTTTTTGTCGCGTTTTGCAGTAACGACTTCCCAGTGCCGGATATTATAAGCAAGCTCAACCGAAGGACGAACGTCATCGAGTCGGTATCCGCTGCCGTTTAATATGTCATTATATACTACCGTATGTAAATCGGTAAACCCCCCTGAGAATTCTACTTCATCGCCGTCCACCTTAATGCTGCGAAAGGTCGGTTTTCCTTCCTGTAAAGCTTGAGGCGGCAAATCGCTTCGATCGAGAGATAAGAACCAGCGCACGCGCGCTTTTTCCAATTCTAAATAACCGCTTACTTTTTTATCGTCCTTATAATGCACCTCCAACGCTTCCACTTTCCCGAATATCCAAATCAACATATCGAAAAAATGAATGCCGATATTGGTAGCCACGCCGCCCGATTTTTCCAAAATGCCCTTCCAAGAATAGAAATACCATTTACCGCGTGAAGTGATATAACTCAGGTCGATTTGATGTTTTTCACTCTTCTTTTCGTTTTCGACTTTATTTTTCAGTTCGATAATGGTCGGATGCACTCTTAACTGTAAAATATTATAAATATTGCCCTGCGCCTCTTCTTCAATCTCCGCCAGCGCATCAATATTCCACGGATTTAAGACCAGCGGTTTTTCGCAAATGGCATGGGCGCCTACGCGTAAGGCATAACGGATATGGGCGTCGTGAAAATAATTCGGCGAACAAATGCTAACGTAATGAATTCTTTTACTTTCCCCTTCCCTGCGTAGTTTTTCCGTATGCCGATCGAAACGTTCGAATTCCGTAAAAAAATCAACATCCATAAAATAGCGGTCAAGAATGCCCACCGAATCGCTTGGGTCGACCGCCGTTACCAGCCTATTGCCGGTGTCTTTAATAGCCTGCATGTGGCGGGGCGCGATATATCCCGCTGCGCCGATAAGAGCAAAATTTTTCATACCCATCTGTTTACCATTCCTTTATACAGCTCCGCCCTGTCAATTACATTTTAATTTTCTTAAAATGCAGTCTATAAGAGCGTATTTTATCAATTAAAACCGAATATTTCGGCCGTTTATTTCTTTGTTTTTTGATTAATTAGGTAATTTATTAAAAGCGTGATAATATAGCAATTTATTCTAATTAGGAATTGTGATTTAGTGCAAAATTTCAACCGCTTTACGGATGTTTTTGCGCTTATTTGCGTCACTGGCAATGCAACGATGCATTTATTCGATTCTTGCGGCAACCTCGTTAATAGTCATTGAACCGTATTCGCCTTCTTTGATAATTGCATACTTCTCTTTTGCCGTAAAACGCCGATGATTTTGATTGATACTCAAAGCATCCTCTTTTGTTTTTTAACTTTAATATATTTTTTTGGAGGAATCTTGTCAAATAACAAAGATTTTTCGCTATAAAAAGTACCGAATCAACAGAACCAATACAAAAATAATAAACTAAATTTCTCGCTTATAACGGACAAAGCGAATGTTAAAGCGCTTGATTAGAATGCCTAACCATCTAAAACAGAGGCGACGAGATCTTTTGAATTGTTATTAATCGTGCGCTGCCTAAATTAAATTTATCGTGGATCGAACAGCATCGGTTTAATTTGAAATATATTTTGAAAAAGCCGAGTATCCTTTGTTGTAATATTAAAGCCGGGCATCCCGCCGCCGTCCGCCGTATTCGGATAATAGGCCAATCGGATCTGAATCGTTCTAAAAACCAAACTTTCATTCTTAATTCGCCAACCGAGACCGATGCCGCTGTACATTTTTGAATTGAACACGTTTTTTGAACCATTTCTAATAAGGCCCAGATCGCCGAAGCCAAAAATTGAGACCTTAAATCCATACAAGTTCAGCGGCGTAAACATCACCGATTCATAAGAAAAGAAGAAGCGTTTTACTCCTTTTATGGCGTTTAAATCAAGTCCGCGAATGCCGTTATCTCCGCGTAAATATAAATAATAATCGCGTTGACGCTTAAATCCCTGAGCATAACTAATTCGAATAAAATGACGAAAACTGTTTTTCCCTTTACGGATTAAAGGCGATATATATCTAGCATTGAAAATCATCCAGCCGTGTTCAAATCGTTTATGCTCATATAAAGCGCCCCATTTGGCGGAATATAAAAAATAACCCAGTCTTTTATTGATAAACGCATAGCCAGTCTCTAAACCGAGATATTTAAAATAATTAAAATCGTCATATAAAATTCCCGTCGTTAAAGCAAGACGCGTTCCAACCGGTACATCTTCGGTTATCCCGAAACCATATACCAAACGAGATTTATAATAATCAACATTGGAATAAATAATTGAACCGAGAGCTGAATTTTCATTATAAAAATAGTAATTGCTGTCCGGCGAGACGTAAGGACGATTGGTAAAATATTTACGCGCGAGACGCGCCGCGATAAAGACTGTTTTATTGCGATTCCTTTTTGAAACGGATATTTGGCGCGCTAACCATAAATCTTCATAGTTATAGGTGTAATATATAAATAATGTATCGCCGTAATTGCGAGACGAATGGAGATTTTTTAGATCCAACCCTCCGCCGTATTTTGTTTCGACGGTCACGAAAGGTTTAGAGAAATCGACACCGCCCCCTTCCCTGTCCGAGCCGTAATCGTATTCCAGCGCGGCGTCAATGAACCACCCGTTAATATTAATAAAATCCATTCGCGTATTATAGCTGCCCGGCCGATCATAGCGTCCATCATATGAATACTTCAATTGCAGGTTCCAGCCGTAGCCCAGTACATTCCTATTATAAATTGTTGATGCAATACGGTTAAGTGAATAGGGCAAAACATTAAAACCCCAAGCGAAACGATCTTTTGTAACAACCAACACATCAACTGAATTGGTGTCGGCTTTATTCGGAATTACCGTTATTTTCGCGTCTTCTAAAAAAGGCAATCCGCGTAAAATCCGCTCCGAATCGGAAATACGATGCGGATCAAGCTCTTCGCCGATGGAAAAGGTTAAATATTTTTTAATTACATTTTCTCTGGTATAATAATGTATTTTTTCTAACACGCCTTTTTTTTTATCCTTTGCCTGACTGATAGTATCATAAACCGAACCGGAAAAAATATGCGCCTGTTTATGGCGTATCTCTTTAATTACTTTTCCTTGATAGTCTACATATTCTTTAAAACTTTTATTAAAATTTCTATTATTGCCGAATTGATCACTTGATTTCCTTTCAACAATAATTGAATTGTGTAAAAGTTGAAGAAGCTTATTTTCACCTTTATATGTTTTGATATTTTTTAAAACTTCTTGCGATGCGGAATCAGGCGTCTCATAAATGATATATTTTAAATCGGAAGGGACAATAATTACCGTATCTCTGACTACTTCAAAGAGGTTATTTATAAATTCGACTTGACTGCCTGCTTTTAAGCGAAGCGTGTCATATTCGGTTGTTTGTGAAAAAAGAGTATTAATTACAATAATATAAAAAAGTAATAAACCTCTTAATAAGGATTTAACATTGATAAGCATAATTATCCGCATTAGTTATCAATTTTCAGTGTCGGAATTTTTAAAATCAACATTTCTATGACATTCTCAATATTAGTTTTGTGACTTTGTCACTCCCTCAATTCGTTGGGGAAAAAACCTTAAAAGCAAAAAACAGCTTAATCGTATAGTTCAGGGAATACAGTATCTGTAAGATTTCTTCCCGCAAGAGCGGGATTGAAATAACGCTTAAAACGAGTATCCCGTTACTTCCTATATTCACGCTTTAGCGATAGCAAGAGGAATCAATATTCTTATTATGAAAAACATTTATAGCAGCGATAGATTTTTTTATTTATCCGACAGACAAGTAAAATAAGCATGTTGATAATGTAATAAAATACTTATATCTCCGCCTATAATTCCCCTTGAGTTATAAAAGAACATTGTATTGCGAAGTGATTAATAAAAAATATACGGGTAGATTCGTCAACGTGTCATTCCTTCGAAAGAAGGAATCTGAATGTAGACAATAGCAAGATTTAGATTCCCGATAGAAACCTTCGGGAATGACAAGGAGGAGGAGAATGTAGAAAAGGCAACAAAAAAGTCCAACATTGTCATTCTTAGATAAATCGGAGAATCTAAAATACGGCCTATGTGAACTATGTATAATTTTAAAACTGAGAATAATACAAAAATAAATGAAAATGTCCGAAATAGGTTATTTCTCAAAATTACGATACGATAAAAAAGATGGAATATGCGTAACTTTGAAATTCCTATACTAACAAATAAAAGAATTTTGCAAAAAGGTTTAATTTTTAAATAATGTGGGTATGATATATTTTTTGGCATAATCCATATCCTCAAAGGTATCGATCTCAAAACACGACGATTGGTCAACCGCCACCGAACCGATTTCAGCTCCGTTGTCAATCATGCGTTGAAAGGCGCCTTCATACCAATCGTCTACTATTTTTTCCCGTATAACCAGTTCGTCGGCGGCATCAACCAACATTTTTACCCCTTTAGTGGAAAATTTTTGAATGGCAATGGATTCACCGGAAGCGACACCCAAATCAATCTTCTTGCTTATTTGCGTAACAATTCCATTCTCATCAACAATTAACTTCATATCTTCTTCAACCACTTCAATATTATTGCGATAAGAAAGGCAGTTTTCATGTTTACAATTTAAAACCTTTTCCACAACACTTTTAGCGAATATAATATCTCCGTCAAGCAGCAATAAGGAATCTTCTTTTATCGATTCGCGAGTCATCCAAAAAGAGTAAAGACTATTGGTTGTTTCATAATCCTCATTTAAAATATATTCGACCTTTGCCGCCGGATAATTATTCTTTAAATATTCGCGAATTTTATTATGCTCAAAACCGACGACGAGAACAAACTCGTCAATTCCGTAAGCTAAAATATTTTCCATCGACAATCCCAAAGTAGTATAGCCGCCGATATCCAAAAGACATTTAGGCGTATGTTCCGTTAATGGCCTCAATCGCATTCCGCTGCCGGCGGCGGTAATAACAGCTTTCATTAATTATTCTCCATAATTTTTCCAGACATAGTATTCTTATCTATTTTCACCTGAATAATAAGTAATATAACGGCATAAGCGTTTAAAATAAAAACCAATGCGTAAAAGTAAAAATATATGATATTAAAAAATGCGGCAATTATAAGCAGCGTTATGGGCAGGGAAGTGCCCATATACGTCCATAAACGGATCATTTTTTTATTTTTTTGCAAAAAATCCTCGCTGTCGAATTTTTTGTGTTTTTGGGGCTCATCGGAAATAAAGAGCGCTTGTATTTTTAAATATTTCAAATAGACAAAATAAATAAAACGCGTCAAATAAAAACCGCCCTTTTTCTTCAATTCGTCATATTCACGCCGAAAGGCAAGCAAATCCTCGCCATATAAAGTTGCTTTACCAAATTGATATTCGAGATAACGGTTCCGATAATAATCCACCAAAGCCGTTTGGAACATCAAGCTCACTAAAGAAACAATGACGACAAACCAGGAAGATAACGCATTGCCCGATTGAGCGCTCAAACCGATTCCCAAACCGATAAAGACGGCAAGATGCGTTACATAATCGGAAATACCGTCGATAATTCTTCCCAACCTCGTGCCGTTTTTTTTAAGTCGCGCCAGCTGCCCATCGCAATTATCCATTATATAATAAAGCAAATAAAAAATTCCCGCTATAAGATAATTAGATGCGCTTGCCGTAGAAAAAAAATAGCCGCTGATTACCCCGAAAACCATCGCCGTTACCGATATTTGATTCGGCGTAATGGGGAAATAATACAATATCTTTACAATAACAAACGAGACAATTCTATAAAAATAGAGGTCCAACGGATCCTCCGCCTCAATGGATTTTAGAGACTCTTTATATTCTTTAAAAAGAGACATTTTATTTCCTTCTTAAAATTTATTTCTTTCCTACACACAAACCTTGGCGATAAAGGTAATACTATGAATTAACCCTCCGTAAATCTCTACTATTCCGATTTTACCACGCTTATTTTGTCTTTTTAATTACATTAACGCGCGAAAAAAAGTGTTATATGTGCATCATCCCAAATAGAATTGCTCTATCGTTTTATCCCCTCACCATGATAGTAAAGCGCTCGCAATCGTTTCACTATTCCAAATCGCTTATTAAAATCTTTATCCTGTTATGAACAATAAAACCAACTTTACCGCAAAATAAATACCAATGCCCAGCAAGAATAATCCCAAAGTATGAATAATTTTATTTATGGTCTGCGTTTTAAATAAATGTCTTCTTTTAACGACAAAACTGCCAAGACTATAAAACCACAAACTGGAACCAAATGAGACCATCAATGCATATACAAAACTTAAACTGACAATATGTAAGTGAGAATTACCCTCTTTACTATCCGTTTTACTCGAATCGATACTGCCGATAACGTCTTCAATAGCGTGTTTTTTCTCTTCCAATTCATGATTAATTTCCCTGCTGTGCACATCTTCAATGCCTTCGGACATTTGCCTGCTAAGCCCGCCTGTGTCAAAGCCGAAAGAGGTTACCAGACTGATGGCCAAAAAAGAGGAGACAAGCCAGCTTATAAACAAAGCCGGATTAAAAAAATTAATAGCGAGTCCCGTCCTAAATCCGCCTTTATTTCGCGATTTATCGTTAATTAGCGAATCATCGTCAAGATGTTCAAAATCTATATTTTTATGAAAAAACCGATAGCCGATATAGGTAAGCAGCGCCGCGCCGAAACCGAGAATATAGGGCGTAAAAGATTCATAGAAATTATATAAATTGGAAAAAGCATAAACGGCGATAAACGGATATATAAAATCGGCAAAGGCGGCGCCGTAAGCCACACGATGACTGTAACGAAGACGCCCTTTTAAAGCGTTTGAAATCACCAATACCGTTATCGGGCCCGCCGCCGGGATAGCCATCATAATACCAAGAATAAATCCGGTTACAGCAATGACAATAAAACTTTCCAAAAGCGCCTCTTTGATTATTAAAGTTTCTGAAATTAATGAAGAGTTAGCATAGAACCAAATTTTTCCATCTCTAAAATGTTTTAATTTATTTTGTATATATTTTTTTATTATATTCAATTAATTGTTTTGGTGATTAGCATAGAAAGGATTATTTATGCGGTCGACAAAAGGCCTTTTTTTGCTCTTTTTTTTCCTGCCGCTATCTATTTTCGCTCAATTGTCCATACCGCCGGAAAACGGGGGAATGGTAAAATCGCTCGGACAGCCCTCCGTTTACAAATTATATACCGGCTTTTCCGTCGGCCGCTACCTTACAAATAATAACGACCAACTTAATAATATTTTTAAGATAGGTTTATTCAGGGATATGATGAATCCCGTTGTCGGCATGCTGGGCATCGCGGCTGAAGGCTACATCGGGCATAAAAACGTGGATTTCGACTACGGTATCAGGGGGAATATTGTATTCCCTGTTTTACACATTTCGGCGGGCGTTGATTATAATTTCCCCAACAAATCAACGGATTTTATTTTAACGATTCAACACCCGCTTATCAGAGGAGGATTCTTCCACACGGGAATGGACATCACTTTCAGCTGGCTTCCTACGCGTAACAATTCTTTGCAACTTGGCTTTAATCTTCCCTTATTTCAACCGAATAAAGGGAAAACCCGTCCCCGCTTTGATCATATTCGTATTACACTGCCGCCAAAAGAGTTGCGTAACGTGAAAAATAGCAATCAATGCCCGCAGTTTAAAGAGACGCTTAAAATCATAAAAACAACGAGTTATTGGATAAACCGCCTTATTAACCCTAACTTTGATCAAAACGGCTGGACAAATGAAAAAGCCGTCGCCAATTTCAAACAGCGGGTTCAAGAGATCAAAGATCGCCTTTCGCTGCCAAGCGACCTCTTCCCATCTGCTCATACAATCGAAGATGAAGTTCGAAAATATCACCATGGAGTGGACATGGCCTTTACGTTGGCCTTAAGCGATAATTGCTCGCAGATTGACAGTGTCTCGCCAGAAGGTAAAACGGTATCCGATAAAGCAAAAGAGATTATGCTTGACGAAATTCTTATCCCTTATGATCGTTACCTTGGCATGACAAAGGAAAAAGATACCATCCTAAAATTCGGTCAGCAGGCAAAAGGCGTTTTTACGCGCTGGCTGTATACAAGCGCCGATATTAAGCAGGAAAAGATAAATAAAGTCATTGATCTTTTTCAATTACTCGTTAATATTTTTGAAGAAAATCGAAAATTTTCCCATGACGATTGGGACGATTCGCGTCATGTCTGGCTGCCGTTTCAATATGCGCTACTGCCGGAACAGCATGATACACAACCCAAAATAGACGCGCTTATCGAAAAAGCGGTCAACGTTAAATTTACCGAAGGAAATTATGTCTGGTATATTAAAAACGATCAGTTCCAATGGGAATTTCATAACGGCGTATTGGCTGCAAAAGATTATCATGTATTATGGATACACGACGTCCGCGGCGTCACCGAAGAGGGCAATCCCGATAGAATGTCCTTTATTCATGTTGTAAGCACCTATATGGAAGCATTATCGAACGCGGTTAAAAATTACGATAAGACGGGCAAGATTCCCACTTATTTCATTTTTTTGGACGAGATCTTTTATGAAATTAATAAAGGGCGGCTTTGGATGACCTTTTTAGAGAATCCATTGGAAGAAAAAATTCATTTTCCCAAAGATTTTGCTTATATGGGAGAGGCAATTGATAGCGCCCGGCAAAAATTATGGCAAGCCATTAACAATTCAAAACTACTGCAATCCGAAATCAAACAATACGGCAACGAATGGCTTAAAAACCGCATAAAAGTACAGGTTAATATCACCAATCCCGCCGATCAATCCTTTTGGAGTAACCAACTTATCCCGATTATCGGCATTCCCGACAACCTGATGCGCGACCATCGTAAAATTGCTTTTTATGATATTACGGAAGAAGACCCCTATAAAGGAGAAGCTATTTTTACCGGCATGGGAATAGGCGAGCATTATGTGGGCGCCAGCTGGGAAGACCGCGCCATTATGGCCAAAGGTCCGGCAATTCTTTCTTTAAAGGAAAACATTAGAACCCTGTTGTTAAATCAGGGATTCAATAAATCGGAAATTCCCTATCCCTTACTGCCAAAAGAAAAACCGGATAACTATGAACAAATCATTGAAAACAGACGTAAACAAACGCAGTTATCACGAGCAATGGAGCTCCAAAATCAAACGGGATACCGTTCCAAGCCCCTTGATCTTTTAAAAGCTATGCTCTATACCCTCATGCCAAAG
>CAYRJN010000123.1:0-11184 GCA_964424545.1 uncultured Calditrichaceae bacterium | reverse complement strand
CAACGATGCCCGCGTTGCGGCGCAAAAATGATTTTAAAAATAGGCGCATCGGATATTTCGGAAAAAAGAAATATTTAACATAAAAATAATTATTATTGATTAGGGAACGATAAAACAAACCTTTATTCGATCCATTTATGTGTGTTATTGACTTTTGTGGCTCAACGATCCGATGATCTAATTAATAGGCGTTTCGGTTTGCTTCATAATGTAAAAAATGATAAAATATCCGATATTTTGAAAGACAGGAGGGGTATTGAACATGTTGGAATTGAAAAATCAATTTATTATGGCGCCGGTAAAACTCGGCTATAGCGATGGCAGCGGCATTGTAAATGAAAAACATCTCAACTTTTATGATCTGCGCAGTAAACATGTAGCGGCTGTTGATCTTGAACCTTTATATATCGACAAAGGGCTTCGTGAAATTCCCACTCAACTCGGTATTGATAACGACGATAAAATTAAGGGATTAAAACGCCTCAGCGATGTCATTCATAAAAACGGTGCAAAAGTCATTGCACATTTGAATCATCCGGGACGAATGGCAAATCCTAAAATTCCCGGTAATTATTATATTTCCAGTGTTGAAACGGCTTGTGAAAACGGCGGTGCAGCGCCGAGGGCAATGAACGAATCCGATATGAAGAAAGTGCGCAATACATTTAGAGAAGCTGCGAGGCGCGCAGAAAAAGCGGAAATAGATATCATCGAATTCCAGATGGGACACGGATATTTAATGGCGCAGTATATCTCGCCTACTGTTAATACGCGGCAAGATGAATTTGGAGGCGCCTTTGAAAATCGTGTTAAATTTCCGTTTTCAGTATTGGATACGCTTTTGGAGGCTGTTGATATTCCGGTTATCGTGCGCATTAGCGGGGATGAAATGATTCCCAATGGTATAAAATTGCCGGAAATGATTCAATTGGTTAAAATATTGCAGGAAAAGGGAGTGGCGGCGGTTCATGTCTCGGCCGGTTCGGTTTGTTCGACTCCGCCATGGTATTTTCAGCACATGTTTGTGCCAAAGGGGAAAACATGGGAGCTGGCGGCCGAAATAAAGAAAAATATTTCCATACCCGTCATTTTTGTGGGCAGGATAAATTCTCAATCCGATGTTCGTAAATTAAATGATGATTTTCATGCCGATTACATGGCGTTAGGGCGGGCTTTGGTTGCCGATCCCGATTTTGTAGGAAAAATTAGCGGCGCCGTAAAGGGACTTGTTCGCCCTTGTTTATCCTGTGCCGAAGGTTGCTTGGGCGGCGTTAAGGCCGGTAAAGGTTTGGGCTGCGTTGTTAATCCGACGGTAGGTTATATGGAATCGCCCGTTCAGAAGTCGGAGACGCGTAAAAAATATGCCGTTATCGGCGGCGGTCTGGCCGGTATGCAGGCGGCTGTTACCCTGTGCGACCGCGGTCATGATGTCGATTTATATGAGAAAGATAAGCTCGGCGGGCAGTTTACCTTGGCTCCTCTACCTCCCAACAAAGGCAGCTTGCAGGAAATTATTGATTATTATAACAATGAAATTATTGAGAAAGGCGTTAAAGTTATTCAGCGCGAGGCTTATAAGGAGGATATTATCGGGAAATACGACGGAGCGGTTTTGGCCAGCGGTTCAATTCCCGTGATTCCGCCCATCGAGGGATTGAAAGAGTATTTTTGGGCCGAATACTTATTGGATGAAAATCTGACGGAAAATAAGACGGTGTTGATTATAGGCGGGGGATTGATCGGTATTGAAATCGCCAGTAAATTACTTGATAAAGGCAATAAGGTGATTATCGTTGAAATGTTAGATGAAATAGCACGTGGTATGGAAATGATCGAGAGAACGATGACTCTAAAGAAGTTGAAGGTGAAGGAGGCGACCGTTTATACCGGTTATAAAGTAACCAAGGTTGTAGACGATAAAGTGACTATTACGGGCGAAATAGCGATAACGCTTGAAGGTATTGATCATATTGTTGTCGCGACAGGTATGAAGAGTTATAATCCGTTGGAAGATGTGTTAAAAGATAAAATGTTTGTCGCCGTAATAGGCGATGCCAAAAAAGTCGGTAAAGCGCAGGATGCCATCAGGGACGCTTATGAAACAGCGAAAGAATTGTAGAAAGGATTAAAGATTGAATAGAATATATCCGGAATCGAAAGTGGAAATACAAGGTTTTATGGCTTGTCAATATGATAAAATAATGGATATTATGAGTTTCGGGCTGTACGATAAGTTCATTAAACGTGCCGTAAAGAATTTAAATATTCAACCCGACGATTTTATCGTTGATCTCGGCTGCGGAACGGGACGCAATGCGTGTTTAATGCATGCTTATCTTTCAAAAAAGGGCATACTTATCGGAATGGATATATCCGATGAGATGGGAGTTCAGTTCAAAAAGAAATGTATGAAATATGATAATGTATCTTTTCGTAAAAGGCGAATAGATATTCCTTTTGAATTGGAAAAACCGATTGACAAAGCCTTTATCAGTTTTGTTATTCACGGCTTTCCTCATGAGGTTCGCTTAAATGTAATCGAAAATGTTTATAATAGTTTAAAACCGGGTGGGCAATTTTGTATATTGGACTTTAATGAATTCTCGCTAAAAGACATGCCTTTTTATTATCGCATTCCCTTTAAACTCGGCGAATGTCCGTATGCTTTTGACTTTATCAAAAGAGATTGGAAAGCGATTTTACGGGATAAGGGTTTTATTGATTTTGACGAGCATTTTATGTTTAAGAACTACGTTCGCTTATTGGTTGCGCACAAAGGTTGATGATAATTATTTGATGAAACGACAAGGAGACGTTGATCGCATGGAATTAATGGTTGCTTTTGCCACGGATAATGAAGAGAAATTAAAGAACGACGGACATTACGGCGACGCGGAATTTTATCTAATATATAAAATAGATGCAAAAAATGCTGAATTTCTTAAAAAAATAGAGAATCCGAAATTCACGGAAAAAATGCACGGCGATCCCAATAAAGCCAAAGGTATGGCAAGGCTTTTAAAAGATGTGGATGTCTTAGTGGGTGGGCAGTTCGGTAAAAACATAACAAGGATGATTGAAAAGTTTGTTTGTGTGGTTCCTCGGGTTGAAACGATATCGCAAGCTGTTGATATCGTGCGTAATAATTTTGATAAAATCCTATACGAAAAAAATAATGAAGATAGAAAACCGTTAATTATAAAGTGATTATGATGGATATATCATTTAAGCCGATTGGCGTTATCGAAACGCCGTATATGGATTATGCGCCGTATCAACCCATAGAGGACGATGAAGGAGAATTCAGGATTATCGTCAATTCCGAATATATTGAAGGTCTTAAAACATTACGGCGTTTTAAATACATATATGTGCTGTATTTCATCAATAAATTAAAAGGAAAAGCGGAAATGACCGTCAAACCGTCCTGGCTGGGCGCTGTCGCTCCCTCAGAGGGAATCGGTTTATTTGCCAGCCGTTCGCCGCTGCGCCCTAATCCTATCGGTTTAAGTATTGTGCGGGTAAAAAAAATTGAAGACAATATTATTTATACTTCGGGATTGGATGTATTTGATGGCACGCCTCTCTTGGATATTAAACCGTATATCAAGGATTTGGACAGCAAAAATGACGCAAATTTCGGCTGGTTAGACGACGTTAAAGATAAAAAACATCTCTTGTTACACATTAAAGGCATTCCGCACGATTATTAGTATTTCGCTCCGATATTTTATCATTTTAAATGATAGGCATAGGGAGGCATACTGTAATTATAATAGCGTTCAATCGGATCCCTTTGTAATGAACACAGCTCCGCAAGTTTATTGGCAAAAGAAGCATACCTGTTAATTCACTGATCCTGCACGGTCGGGAGAAGAGAAGTGTCCAAATTAGACTAAAATATATTTTTCTACCGTTTGTAGGGAAAGAAAATGCCCGTTTTATAGTATCGGAATTTCAAAGTTTACGCTTATTACATCTATTTTGCAAAATAGAAAAAATAAATCTCCCCTTATAAATGGGGTGAGGGGGTTGTGATAAATATCGGAATTAATGAATAATGAAAAGCAGACAACCCATAGACTCCTTTTTTAAGGAGACTGTTTTAATCAATTTCTCTATTAGTGTAATTCCACATTAATTAATTTGCGAAATTATGTTCATTGTTTTTCAGGTAACTTTTTTGACATGCTGTTATTCTGAAATATAGGAAGAAAAATCGAATCTTTTATTTTTTAATTAGCCGAAGGGGATTGCTTTACCGCTCATCTTTCGCTCATCGCTACAACATATACCGCTTATCTCTGCGGCTACTGAAACGCGCCTGATTTCTGTTCAGAAATGGGTAGTAATTAAATAAATATCATACCAAAATAAAACCTGATTAATAATAGAGATTTCTTTGTCTGGTATCGAAATATTTTATATTTTCGGTTACGAATTGATATGACAGTTTCATCCTATACATGAAAAAGGACATTCGCATGTTTAAGTTTAATATTATATTATATTTATCGTTTTTTTTGACAATGTTTTCCTGCAAAAAGAATGTCCAAAAAGATCTTTCTCGTTATGTTGATCCGATGATCGGTAGTGATTATAACGGTCACACTTTTCCCGGCGCCACGCTTCCGAACGGCATGGTGCAGTTGAGTCCCGATACTAAACGATACACATGGAATAACTGTTCC
This sequence comes from uncultured Calditrichaceae bacterium, assembly GCA_964424545.1. Taxonomy (GTDB): domain Bacteria; phylum Calditrichota; class Calditrichia; order Calditrichales; family Calditrichaceae; genus JAUVIB01. The sequence continues at coordinate 6,493 of CAYRJN010000123.1, read as the reverse complement.
GGTTATCACTATTCCGATAAAAGTATTCTCGGCTTCAGTCATACGCATTATAGCGGAACGGGAGCAGGCGGGGGAGGCGATATCCTTTTTATGCCCACCGTGGGAAAGATAAATCTTAGTTCCGGCGGCAACGGCTCCGGAAATACACAAAACGGTTACGCTTCACTGTTCCTACACAAAAACGAAGAAGTTTCGCCGGGGTACTATAAGGTCTTGCTTGACGATTATAACGTTAAAGTCGAACTGACGTCTACCCTTAGAACGGGCTTTCACCGATATACCTTTCCTAAAACCGATAAGGCCAATGTTATCATAGATCTTGTTTCCGGTATAATGGATAGTCCCGATAGTCTACTGCTAAATGTAGACGGTAGGAAACTTACCGGGTATCGGGCGGCATCGGGAGGGTTGGACGGCAGTAATGTAATATTTTTTGCGGCCGAATTTTCCAGACCATTTAACAAATACGGTATAGCCCTTAACAATAAAATAGTAGCAGGCGCATCCTCGATTAAGGGCAGGAATGTTAAAGCGTATTTTTCTTTTGACGCCAGAGAGAATAAGAGCGTGCTGCTCAAAGTAGGCATTTCCACGGTCAGTATCGAAGGCGCAAAAAAGAATCTGAAAACGGAGCTTCGGGGATGGGATTTTGATAAAGTCCGTAAAGCGGCTCGAGAGATATGGAACAGCGAATTGAAAAAGATAATTATTGATGGCGGAACGAAGCAACAGAAAACAATTTTTTATACGGCATTGTACCATACCCTTATTCATCCCAATATTTACATGGATACGGATAAAAAGTACCGCAGCGTAAACAAAAAGATATACACGGCAAAGGAGTTTGATAATTACACGACTTTTTCGCTGTGGGATACTTTCAGGGCTTTGCATCCGCTTCAAACGATAATCAATCCCGATAAAACCAATCATTACATAAAAACATTTATTGCACGGTATAAGCATATCGGACGCATGCCTATTATGGAATTTTCCAATAATGAATCGGCTACGATGATAGGATATCATTCATTGCCAGTTATTGCGGACGCTTATGTGAAAGGAATTCGCGGATATGATGTGAAAATGGCCTACGAGGGAATGAGATCGCTGGCGGACGGCCCGCGCAACGGGAAACGGTTATATCTCGATTACGGATTTATTCCTTATCCACTAAGAGATCAGCCTGTATCAAAAACGCTTGAATACAGCTATGACGATTGGTGCGTAACGCGGCTTGCAAAAGATATCGGCCCAAAAGATTATGATCGGTATAATCTTCGCGGACATTTGTACCGAAATCTGTTTGATAAAGAAACGAAGTTTATGCGTGCAAAGGATATTTATTACCGTTGGATGACGCCGTTTGATCCTGAAGAGGTTTCTAAAAAAGCCTACACCGAAGCCAATGCCTATCAATATACGCCTTCGGTATTTCAGAATTTGAACGACTTGGTAAAACTGATGGGGGGCGATAAAGCGATGGAGCGTTGGCTCGATAATATGTTTAACGACCAAATGGATATGTCCAAATCGGAAGATGTGGACGTATCGGGACTGATCGGTCAGTATGCTCAGGGGAATGAGCCGAGTCAGCACATTGCTTATTTGTACAATTATGGCGGGGCTCCATGGAAAACGCAACAAAGAGTAAGGCAGATTATGAGCGAATTATATCATGCAGGTCCGGCCGGACTTTGCGGAAATGATGACGCCGGACAAACATCGGCCTGGTATGTTTTCAGCGCTATGGGATTTTATCCCGTCACGCCAGGGATGGATTACTATGTCGTCGGATTTCCGCTGTTTGACGCCGTTTCGATTAATCTCGATAATGGTCGACAATTTAAGTTGATTGCAAAAAATAATAACGCTAAAAATATTTATATTCAAAGGGTAACAAAAAACGGAAAACCTTATCATAAAACCTACATTCGCCACAGCGATATTGTAGACGGCGCTGAATTTGTCTTCGAAATGGGCGCTACGCCTAATCCGCAATGGGGCGGTGGAATAGAAGACAGACCCTATTCCGATAGTTACGATCCCGCGCCCACGCCCGAAGCGTATGCCACGAGCAATGTCTTCCTTGATCAGACTACGGTAAAGCTGAAATGTCCGGATGATAACGGTATAATTCATTATACGCTTGACGGAAGGATACCCGACGGCAATTCGAGTGAATATATCAAACCGTTTAAGGTCTACAAGTCCGCGACGCTAAAAGCAAGATGTTTTGCCGCGGGAAAAAAGCCCGGCTACCCTGTAACCTTGCATCTTGAAAAGGTCGGACTTACGGAAGCCGTCAAAGTTAAAAGCGTAAAGCCGGGACTGCGCTATATTTATAAAGAAACATCCGGCGCAAAAATTGCCGATTTTAAAAACAGAGACGCGACAGAAAAAGGCATCATAAAAACCTTTAATGTGGACGCCATAAAAGATGATAGACCGTTTTTTTACAGCTTTAGCGGATATGTAAACGTCCCCGCAGACGGTTTATATGAGTTCGGTTTAAAATCTAACGACGGCGCTATTCTTTACATAGACGGAAAAGAGTTAATTAACAGCGATGGCGATCATTTGGCGCTTATGGTACATGCCAAAACCGGCTTAAAAAAAGGCTTTCACGAAATAAAGGTTGACTATTTTCAAATGGGCGGAGGCAAAGATTTGAAAGTTACGTGGCAAGGCCCGGGCGTGAAAAATAGGGAAATACCGGCGAATTTATTATTCCATTAATGCATACTGCCTTCAATTGATTCGAAATATGAATGATTAAAGTTCCTTCATAATAAAGAAAGAACCAAATATGAAAAAGACAATAACACTTTTTGTCGTTTTGCTTGCAATATTATTTACATCTTGTTCACGTAGTAATAAAACGGATTTTACCGCTTATGTTGACCCAATGATCGGTACGGGTTGGAATGGTCATACTTTTCCCGGAGCAACGCTGCCCAATGGCATGATTCAACTGAGTCCCGATACAAAAACCTATTCATGGGCAAACTGTTCCGGTTATCATTACGACGATAAGAGTATCCTTGGATTCAGTCATACCCATTACAGCGGTACGGGCGAGGGAGGAGGCGCCGATATCCTTTTCATGCCCACTAATGGAAAGCTTATGCTCTCTTCTGGTGAGATATTTGACGATAAAACGGATGATTATGTGAATGCGATGGGAACAGATGACTCTAAAATAGAGGATACAAACAACGGATATCGATCGGCATTTTCTCATAAAAATGAACATGCCGAGCCTGGTTACTACTCGGTTTTGCTCGATGACTACGGTATAAAGGCAGAACTCACAGCCACGCTGCGAACGGGATTTCATCGATATACATTTCCGCAAGGAAACCAGGGGCGTGTGATACTTGATCTTGTTAGCGGAAACAGCGATGAGCCCGACAGTCTTTACCTAAAAGTGAACGGGAATAAGATCAGCGGTTACCGTGCCGCCACAGGGGGACTTGACGGAAACAAAACCATCTTTTTTGCGGCGGAGTTCTCGCTACCGGTGAAAAAATTCGGAATTGCATTGAACGGAAAAATAGAGAACGATATCACGGAAGCGAAAGGCAAAGATGTTAAGGCCTACTTCGATTTTGATACCGAAAAAAACAAGGTTATACTGCTGAAGGTGGGCTTATCGAGCGTCGACATCGACGGGGCGCGTAAGAACTTAACCGCCGAGAATCCGGGCTGGGATTTTGACGGTATACGTGAAAAAGCCAAAGAGGCATGGAATAATGAACTTGGTAAGATAGTTGTTGAGGGTGGAACACCGGCTGAACATAAGATATTTTACACGGCTCTTTACCACGCATTGATACATCCCAATATCGATATGGATGTTGACCGCAGATATCGAAGCGTCAATAAAAAAGTTTATACGGCCGAAGATTTTGACGATTACACTACATTCTCTCTTTGGGATACCTTCAGAGGTTTGCATCCGTTGCAGACGATCATCAATCCGGCAAAGACAAATCAGTATGTGAGAACATTCATACGGAGGTACGAAAATTCAGGCGATATGCCAATCATGGAATTCTCGGGCAATGAAGCCGCCACGATGATCGGTTATCACTCTCTTCCCGTAGTTGCCGATGCTTACGCCAAAGGATTGAGGGATTATGACGTAAAGAAGGCCTTTGAAGGGATGAAACACCTTGCCGACGCCTACAGGGCGGGGAAAGATTTTTACCTGAGATACGGGTACATACCGTACGATTTGGAAGGTCAATCGGTTTCGAGAACGCTGGAGTATAGTTTTGACGACTGGTGCGTAACCCGTCTCGCAAAGGATTTTGACATGGGAGCATTTCACAGCTACAATCAGCGAGGCCGCTTCTATAACAATCTCTTCGACAGTATGACCAATTTTATGCGGCCGAAGGATAGCGAATACAAATGGCTTACGGATTTCGATCCTATGTTCGTGAGTAATATGTACACCGAGGCCAACGCTTACCAGTATACGCCTTCCGTGTTTCAGGATATATACGGGCTGATTGACCTCATGGGCGGGGATAAAAATTTTGAAAAGTGGCTTGATGTGATGTTTACCACGAAATTTGACACAAGCAAAATACACATTCCTGATGTTTCGGGGTTGATAGGACAATATGCACATGGGAATGAACCGAGTCATCATGTGGCGTATCTATACAATTACGTGGGGAGGCCATGGAAAGCACAGAAAATAATCAGGCGGATTTTAACTACACTGTACGAAAACAATGTTAGGGGTATCAGCGGAAATGACGATGCTGGTCAGATGTCGGCATGGTATGTTTTGAGTTCCATGGGGTTCTACCCGGTTACTCCGGGTATGGATTATTATGTGATCGGAAGCCCGCTGTTTGACAAGGTAACCGTCAAGCTTGAAAACGGGAAAAAATTTGAGATTATTACAAAAAACAATTCGTCCGAAAATATCTATATACAAAGCGTGACAATGAACGGCAAAAGGTACACAAAATCTTACATTAAACATTCCGATATCGTGTCGGGTTCGCAATTTGTTTTTGAGATGGGATCTGAAGCGAATAAAGAGTGGGCTGTGGATAAAAAAGACCGTCCCTATTCCGAAAAATATGTGTCGGCGCCCATGGTAAAAGTAAAAACATCCGGTAACATTTTTCTTAAAAGCACAAAAGTTCAGCTCAGTTGCGGCAGGAAAGCGCAAGAGATTCGCTATACACTCGATGGAAGCGAGCCGGATAAGAGCTCGAAGCGATATACGGGTCCGTTTGTAGTGAATAAAACATCTTTGCTTAAAGCAAAATGTTTTGCAGATGGAGTTAATCCAGGGTATACGATAACAGTTGAATTGAAGAAGGCCGCACTGGCTCCGTCGCTGAAAGTTGCCGTTAAACCGGGATTGAACTATGTTTACAAAGAGGGTTTCGCAAGAAATATCGCAGGAATGGAACGCTATCCCGTTTTACGCGCCGGTGTCATAAAATCGTTTAATCTTGATGCCGTTAAAGATGCGCGTCCTTTCGGTTACAGGTTTGAGGGATATGTCAATGTCCCTGATGACGGACTGTATACTTTCCGTATAGAGGTCAATGACGGCGCCATTCTTTACATTGACGGCAAGGAATTAATAAACAACGACGGAGGACATCAGGCACAGGCAATAACGGCAAAAACGGGGCTTATAAAAGGTTTGCATAAAATACGGGTGGACTATTTTCAAATGGGACGTGCAAAAAAACTTGTTGTAGAGTGGAAATATAAAAATAGAAACTTTGAAAATATTCCGGCGGGCGTTTTGTTTCATAAAAGAAGATGATATTCCGCTCATATAATCGGGTACAATACGACGTAATAGCGTTATTATAGAGTGTTTGAAATATGTCGTTTCTTGGGAACCCTCATACTAAAAATTAAATTTTTATCAATTATTTTAAAAAAAGCGTAGAATTTTATTAAAAAGATTCGTAACTTTAAAGATAAATAAAATATAGTTGGGATATGAACTATCGCATTATTTCGCACAATTGGGGAGACGTTGGACTATGAAAAAAAGAATTCTGGTTATTGGAACAGATAACTCGTGCCGTAGCGCAATGATGGCAGCGCTTATTAAACATATTACGTTTAATAGAGTTGATGTTATTAATGCCGGAATTGAGCCGCAGAAATTAAATCCGCTGACCATAAAAGTATTGGAAGAGATAGGGGTTGACGCGTCCGGATTTGAGCCGGTAAATTTCACAAAATTTATTCATGAAAAATTTGATATAATAATCACAACTTCGGATAAGGCGCGTGATACGACTAAGCACTTTATGGGCAATATCACCAAAATTCACAAAGAATTTGATGATCCTCGTCTCGTTGAAGGCGATGAGTTTGAAAAAGAAAACGCATTCCGCGAATTACGTGATGAAATGAATGAATGGTTAAATGATTTTATTGTTCGCCACAGGCTGATAGTTTAATAAATTTTTATTAAGAAGCGCTTAATGACTCA
>CAYRJN010000122.1:0-11392 GCA_964424545.1 uncultured Calditrichaceae bacterium | reverse complement strand
TTTCTACAACAATCCTACGCCCCCCGAAATGCATTTGTTTAATTTTATGAGCAACGCAGGAATAGAGAATGAGGTTTATAACAATTATGAATTTAATAACAGTATAGCGGGGTTTGTCAATGATGCGACAGATCAAATTGTTTATGGCAACGTCTCCTTAAATACCATCGAGATGGGCTATTGGAATTTTGATATGGGCTTTGTAAGCGATACAACCGTTTTGGATTTATCCGATTTCGGACAGACCGGACAATTGCATGGCAACCCGACTGTAATTGGCGGAAAATTTAATGAAGCCTTGGATTTTTCACCGGACAATAAATATATAGAAATACCTATTAAAAAGAATCTAAATATAGAGATGAACTTAACAATCTCTGCCTGGGTAAACTGGAATGGAACAAATAGCGAATCGGAACAAGTAATCGTAGGCAGAAATAACGATTGGCGATTTGGAATAGACAATTCCGGGAAAGTAGGTTTTTATGCGCCTAAGATAAATGACAGCTCTTATATTGCCGGTCGGACTACAACGGAGGAAGCAATTCCAACGGGCGAGTGGACATTGTTAACCATGACCTATGACGGTATGAGAACCAAGATATACATTAACGGGGAAGAGAAGGCAAACGAGTTAGGATACGGACGTTTGGATACAAGCTCGACCAAGATATATATCGCATCAATGTTTGAGAATGATAAATCATTTAACGGAAGTATCGACGATGTGCGGCTCTACAATTATCCATTAAGCGCGGAAGAGATAATGGATTTATATAATGCCGTAAATCATAATGATCAGGCGGAGCCGGAAGGGAGCGGAACGGAAGACGATCCCTATCAAATAGCGACATTTCAAAATTTGTCATGGTTAGCGCAGAGCGCAGATAAATGGGACGCCCATTATGTTCAGACTGCCGATATTGATATGTCTGTTACGGCGACCTGGGATGATGCGGATGATAATGGGGACGGCGATAAGTATAATGATTCAAATGACAGACTTGAATTTGGGAATAATGAAGGATGGTCTCCCATAGGCAATGCGACTACCAAATTTAGCGGCGTTTATGACGGCGGCGGCCATATAATCAAAGGCATATCCATAACAAACCGCTCGACAAGCGGTAATGGATTTTTTGGCGAGATAGAAAACGGCGTTGTAAAGAATATAGGATTGACAGGCATCAATATTCAAGGGAACAGCGTTGTGGGCGGTATGGCGGCAAGTTGTTCTGGGGCGAGTATTCTAAAATCTTTTACAAAGGGAAACGTTGTTTGCGTGGACGGAGGCACGGTTGGCTATGATTACGGCGGATTTGTAGGAACAGCGCAAGCTAATACGGGAATAGAAGAATGTTACAGTGAAGCAGATATAAAAGGCGCCGCAAGCAATAGCGAGAGAGTAGGCGGATTTGCCGGCAGTGTTAATTCGTCAACGGTATCAAAATGTTATAGTTTAGGGGATGTTGATTCGGTCGGCGCCTCATCCGCCGGATTTATCGGGGAGGTAAGCGGGACTTCGGTTATTGAACATTGCTACTCTATAGGCATGACGGATAATGGGAGTACGGATAAAGGATTTGCGGGCGCCGTAGGAAGCGGGACGCCGACGTTTACGAGCAACTTTTTCGATAGCGAAAATTCGGGACATACAAGTTCAATAGGCGCAGCGGCCAAAACAACAGATGAGATGATAAGTGAAGTTACCTTTACGGATGCAGGTTGGGATTTTACAAATATCTGGGAAGTAAAAAGTAATTATCCGAATCTTCTTGAAAACTCCAATTCCAGATTGGAAAAAGGGATTGATTATAAACCGATGGAAGCGCCGGAAGGAAGCGGCACAGAGGCGGATCCGTTTAAAATATCATCATTGTCCGATTTGTCGTGGCTTGCCCAAGTTGATTCTGTATGGGATAAATATTTTATTCAAACGGCGGATATAGACGCTTCGGAGACAGCGACATGGGATGACTCGGACGATGATTATGACGGCAATAAATATAACGATCCCAATGATTTAACTACAGAGGGAACAAATGACGGATTTTCTCCCATAGGCAATGGTTCCGTAAAGTTTTTCGGCTATTATGACGGCAATGATTATAGCGTAAGAAATATTGTAATAAAGCGACCGAATAGTACATACATAGGTTTTTTTGGGCGTATTGAGACGCTGTATAACGCCCAATCAACAATAAAGAATTTGGGATTATACCGTGCGAAAATAGAAGGCAAAGGGATTATAGGCGGATTTGTCGGTGAAAATTACGGTGTAGAAATAACGAACTGTTATGTAGAAGACGGAGATATTGTCAGTAGCGCGTCAACCGGGTATATAGGCGGGTTTATCGGTTCAAACAATCGCGTTGAAGCGATAATCAGTAAATGTTATAGCAATGTTCACGTAACCAGCAGCGGAAGCGGAAAATATGTAGGCGGATTTATCGGCAGAAACAGAAGCGGCGGTGTAATAAGCCGTTGTTACAGCAGAGGAGTTGTCGAAAGCGCCGGAGATAAAGTAGGCGGGTTTATCGGTCAAAACGCTTCATCGGAAGTGAGTAATTGTTATAGTACGGCTTCGGTTAGTTCCGGCGGGAGCGGCGCAAGTTTTGGCGGTTTTTGCGGGGCGGTATATGATGCAACCATAGAAAACTGTTATTCTATTGGAGCAAATAGCAGCGACAATACAAAAGGTTTCCTCGGAGCGAAAGGAGGTATTGGGAATGTATTCAATAGTAATTATTTAGATACCTTAGCTTCCGGCTGTAATCAAACGGCCGTACCCGAAGCTGCGAGCGGAAAAACGACCTTAGAGATGAAAACCCAATCTACCTACGTGGGTTGGGATTTTAACGATGTCTGGAGTATTGAAGGGGATAATTATCCCTTGCTTAACGGATTAACGGTATCGGTAAAAGATAATGAAAGAATCTTATTACCAGCCGAATACACTTTGGGGCAGAATTATCCGAATCCGTTTAACCCGACGACAACGATTAAATTTTCGTTAAAAGAAGCAGGAATGACAAAATTGGAAGTTTATAACACGCTGGGACAGAAAGTTAAAACATTGTTGAATAAAAATATGCGCGCGGGTTCTTATTCCGTAGTATTCGAGGCGCGGAATCTGCCTTCGGGAGTATATTTTTACAAATTACAGTCAAATAATGAAATAAAGATAAAGAAAATGTTACTTTTAAAATAGAGCCGAATGTAACCCTCGGTTTCGTTATATTAAATAATAATTATTGAGCGCGGCTCTTCATATTTACGAAAAGAAATCAGGAAAATATGGATAGAAGAAGTTTTTTTAAAAAAGCAGCGTTAACGGCAACGGGCGTTCCCTTTATATCAAAAAAACCGTTATTTGCGAAAAATGTCAACGGCGTAAAATTTTTCGGCGTGCATTCTTTTATAGAAGACAACCCTGAAGCGGTCTTTATTATGAAGACCAATGTAGATGAAAAGACAAATGGCTCCGCAATTTATTCAGCGGGGAAATTTTTTGTGGATTCCGTATTAATCGAAAAAGACGAAAATGATACGGGCGCTGTTCCTGTTGATTCTCTGATAGCAATAAAACCCAATCTGACACTAAGATTTAGATTTAAAGATCAATATACCGTTGAAGGTACGATGGGTATTGTAACCGATGTAAATTTTACCGCGGCCCTTGTAGATCGTCTAAAAGGTTTTGGCGTTGATGCGGACAAAATTCATTTGATAGAAACAAATTATTCCGAAGAAGATTTAACCGACGGAGGCTATATACAATTTGCCGCGGACGCGGGAATACATCTCAATGACTATTCCGACGGCGTTAGCGCGATTGACGAGTCGAAAATTGTGTGGAAAGACGTTATCGGCGGCGGTTATTTTAAAAAGATACCTTATATCTATCCTGTTAATGCCGAAAACAGCTGGCTGTTGAATATCGCTAAATTAAAGGCTCATGGTATGGGCATTACCTCCTGCGCAAAAAATTTACAGGGAACGATCGTAAAACCTTATCAACAACACTGTTATCCTTCGTTGGGTTACAATCCGCCCAGTGATATAGACGACGTCGATACAGGCCATTTGGTTGAAAATCGATTTGATCTTATTGAAGCAAATTATCTGAGACATAAGGATAAAATTCCACGCTGGGACAAACCGGGAAGAAGCGGCGGCGTGTGGCAGGAAACATGGGCTACCCGTTGTCTCGATAATAATTCCGTAACCAAAGCCGGCCTGCATGTGGTGGAGGGGATTTACGGCAGAGACGGTAATTTTGTTAACGGTCCGAGCCTTGGGGATAACAATCAGGATGGCCTTGCGACCGACTATATGAGTAATGTAATCATTTTCGGGAAAAATCCTTTCCATGTGGATGTTATCGCCCACTGGATAGCGGGGCATGAGCCCGGAAATTTCGGCTTATTGCATATGGCAAAGGAGCGGAATTTTTCAAAGAAATTAAATCCGGCCGATATCGAATTGTATGAGTGGAAGGATGATGGCACGGCGACTTCAAGAACTTTGGAATACTTTAACAGAACGCCGCTGAAAACATACTATTTGCAGAGGGATTATGATGATCAGACCGAACCCTACTGGCATCTTTGTGATGAACCTTACGATTATTCTGCAACGGCTATACAAGAAGATAATGATAGAATTACTCCGAATAATTTTGAATTAAAGCAGAATTATCCCAATCCCTTTAACCCGATAACAACAATAGAATTTTCATTAAAGAACGCAACCCATGTCAATCTGACGCTTTTCACCATAACAGGCCGAAAGGTGGCGACATTAATAAACAGGCAAATGCCGGCCGGCGAGCATCAATATGAAGTGGCTGTCGACGCCGTAAATATGCAATTGTCTTCGGGAACCTATATTTATACGCTAAAAACCAAAGAATATATAAAATCGAAAAGGATGACCGTTTTAAAATGAGAAATATATTTTTCATCATGATATTAATGGTTTTGATTGCTAATGCACAGGAGTTAGTTGTATATAATGAAAGTAACAGCGAGCTGATAAGCAACAACATTAGGTCTGTTGTTGTTGATGATAATAACAATAAATGGTTTGCAACGGATGAGGGCGTTTCGGTTTTTATGGGCGATGGGTCATGGACTTCTCTTTTGCAGACAGACGGGTTGGCTTCGAATAATGTGCTGGATATTGGAGTGGATATCAGCAAAAAGGATAGTATCTTACTGAATGTTGCCACCGATGCGGGCGTTTCAAAAGTTCGGTTTGATTCTTATAATGTTAAGGTTTTATATACTTTGTCAAAAGAGAATAGCGATCTTGTTTGCGATACTGTTCGTTGTGTCGCGGTAAATATAAACGGCGTGCATTGGTTCGGTACGCCGCAGGGATGCTCGACTTTATTGGATGATCAATGGCGTCAATTTAATTTTGAAAACTATTATTTAACCTCAAATGATGTGACGGATATTGTTTCACCGGATAATGACTGGACATTTGTTGCGAGCCGTAATGACGGCGTATCGCGCGTAAAACAGGATGTGGACGGCATAACCGGCGCTTCTGAAATCAGCACCGCTTGGCATGGGATTGCTTCCAATAATGTTTCTTCCGTATTTATCGATCATCTCGGCAGACGCTGGTTTGGAACGGACAAAGGGGTATCAAGACAATACGGGGAGCAATTCAAAAAAAATTGGACAACTTTTACCGGCGACAGCGGTTTAATTGATAATAATGTTACGGTAATTGCTGAAGATCTGTCCGGCGTTATGTGGTTTGGGACATCCGCGGGACTTTCATCGTATGATGGGGATAATTGGGAAAATTATACGACGGCGCAAGGATTATCCTCCAATTATGTTAATGATTTGGCCGTTGATTTGGCCGGAAATGTTTGGGTTGCAACAGACAATGGCGTCACACTGATAACAACCGGTTATATAAAAGAATATGTTGTTAAAAGAACAGATCAACCCATTACGATTGATGGGGAATTGACGGAAAAGCAATGGCAAAATGCGGAATATACCGAGATCTTTGTAAACCAAGAGAGCGGGGATAATGTTAAGTGGGGAACAAAAGCTAAACTCCTTTGGGATGATCAATATCTGTATGTGGGATTTCTTGCTTTGGATGATGATGTCTGGGGAGAAATGACGGCTCACGATTCACATTTATGGAACGAAGAACCGGTTGAGTTTTTTTGTGACCCCAATGGCAATACATTTAATTATTTTGAAATTGAAATAAATCCTCTTGGTACCGTGCTCGACCTCGCAATGGATAAACCCTACAGTGAGGGTGGCAGCGGTGATTTTGATTGGAATGTAAACGGGCTTCTTTCTGCGGTATCCGTAAATGGTACATTAAATGATCCGTCTGATGTAGATAGCGTCTGGTATTGTGAAATGGCCATCCCTTTCAGCGCTATTGATGCGAATATGATCAATCCTCTAAGCAATCCTCCCATTAGCGGTGATATTTGGCGTGTGCAATTGGCGCGTTATAATCGTGAACGTGATAACCAGGGAAATTTGATTAATGGTGGAACGGAAACATCCTGTTGGAATTCTCCTGAAAATCCATCGTTTCATGTCCCTTCTAAATTTGGTCGTATAATTTTTTCGGATAAAATGGCGACGGCAATCAGGCAAGAGGAATCGAAACAAAATATCCCTGTACAAATTATGCTTTTGAAAAATTATCCCAATCCCTTTAATCCGCTTACGACAATATCTTTTCAAGTTTCGCATAAAACGCATATTAAACTATCTGTATATAATGTTTTGGGCGAAGAAATTGAGACAATTGTAAATAGCGAATTAACGGCCGGTTTACATAATTATCAATTTAATGGAAATGGCTTATCTTCCGGTCTATATTTTTATAAATTACAATCGGCGGGTTATGTGAAAGTCGGAAAAATGATATTACTTAAATAAGGCTATATGTCATTATTTAGGTAAAAGTAGAAAAAATCGAAATTTCATTTTCCAATAAAGTACAGATGAAGGAGTAGGTATCAAAAATATAGTTTTCATTTTTTATCTGATTGCATTTATCTTAGCCTTTAATTCATATTCGGCAGAGAATTCTGAAAATTTGCGTATGTCCCCAAATTCTAATGTTTATTATGTGGCAAAAAATGGTTCGGATAGCAATAACGGTTCAATAAATTCTCCGTGGTTAACCATAAACAAAGCTGTCAGCACAATTAGCGCGGGTTCAAAAGTATATATACGCGAAGGAATATATGAAGGATATATCACTCTTGTAGCAAAAGGCACAGAATCACAACCCATAACTATTGCCGCATATCCTGGCGAGAGCCCGGTGATTGACGGAAGCGGAAAAGCTGCCGACCCTTCTAATGCTTGGGCGGTAGAATATTTGTTGTTCTACATTTACGGAGATTACATTGCCGTGAAAGATTTGGAATTTCAAAATTCTGCAAGTAGGGGCGTTTTTATGATAGCCAATCACGTAACGCTTGATAATCTGTATGTGCATAATTGTTACCTTAGCGGAATAAGTTTTTATAAGAGCTATTATGGTACGGTTAAAAATTGTATGTTGCATGATTTTTATGATTATGGTAATGACGGCACCGGTGGCGGTGGCAATGCTGACGCTCTTCATAGTACGTCGGGAAACGGAACAATCCCTTACGAAGAGGCATCCGGATATCATACCTTTGAAAACAACGTTATATTTAATGCCTCTGACGATGGCATTGATACCTGGACAAGCGTAAACAATACAATAAAAAATAATATTGTTAGTCATACGGGATACTCCAATGTAAGTAATGGCGGCTCGAAAAGTGTTGGGGAGTTAGTGGGCGACGGTAATGGGTATAAATTAGGGAAAAACGGCTACAATACGGTGATGAACAATATAGCCTTTGATACAGGTACCAGTGGCTTTGTTAGCAATAGTGGAGTGAATCTTACGCTATATAATAATACGGCTTATAATTGTAGCCATTACGGGTTTCTGATGTGGGATTCGGGGCTGGTAATGAAAAATAATATCTCCTATAAATCGAACTATTATCAACCTCCGTTCGATGCTGTAGATGAATACAATAGTTGGAATTTGAACATAGATAATCCGCAATTTGTTAGTACCTCCCCGGATAATCCCAATTTTTTGCGTTTAACCAGCGGCAGTCCCGCTGTTGACGCAGGGGTTGATGTCGGGTTTCCTTACAAAGGTTCCGCACCGGATCTCGGCGCGTATGAATTTGATTACAATACGTTACCTGATAAATCCGATGATATATTTTTACTTAGTCATTTAATAAGCGGACCCACCAAGGCTGTTGCGGTTGACGGCGATTATCTCTATTACGGGAAAGGCGCTTATGTAGAAATAGCCGATATTTCCGATCCTGCCCATCCGCTAAAAGTTGGAAGAGTCATTTTGCAAGGAGTGGCGCGGGATATAACGGTTAGCGGTGATTACGCTTACATAGCAGAGGGAACAAACGGATTGCGAATTATTGATATCAGTAAAAAATTCAGTCCTTTTGAAATTGGCGCGGTGGATACAAAGGGATGGGCTTACAGCGTTTCGGTAAACGGTGATTATGCTTATGTGGCGGATGGCAATGATGGTTTGCGTATTGTGGATATTAGTAAAAAAGCAATTCCCGTAGAGGTTGGTTTTGTTGATACCGAAGGGTATGCTGCCGGTGTATCCGTTAGCGGAAATTCCGTTTATGTGGCCGATTTGTGGAACGGTTTGGTGATTGTTGATGTTAGTTCAAAAGAATATCCTAAAGAAATCGGACATTTTAATACGGTTGATTATGTACATAACGTTACTGTGGATAGCAATTACGCGTATTTGGCAAATGGAGAAAGCGGTTTACGGATAGTTGATGTTAGCAGTCCCTTTGCGCCTGCCGAAGTAGGAGATTTTAATACAGATGGCGCTGCTCGTGATGTGGTTATTAGTGGAGAATATGCCATTATAGCCGATTGGCAGGATGGTATGCGTATTATAGATGTTAGTAATTCCGATAATCCAAAAGAGGTTGGTTATTTTAATACGCAGAAAAATGCGCAAAGTGTAACCGTTAACGGTGAATATATTTTTGTGGCGGATGGTTTTGATGGCGTATATATCCTGCAGAATGAGAAAATAAATCGTATAGATGATAAACTGATGAACGTTATTCCGGGAAAGATTGATTTATTTCAAAATTATCCCAATCCCTTTAATCCGACTACGTACATTAGATTTATTGTGCCTTTGACGGGAAATGTAAAATTAGAAATTTATAATACTTTGGGACAGCTTGTTGATGTTCTTATCGATAAAGAATTAAAGTCAGGTGAATATGCGCTGAAATTTAATGGCGGCAACTTAACTTCAGGACTTTATTTCTATAAATTGCAATCAAATGGTCAAGTAGAGATTAAAAAAATGGTGCTTCTAAAATAATTTTCATGAAATAGAATATGAAAAAAAATAAACAAAAGAATTTTTGTGCAGAAGGATGGATGATCATGAAAAATGTAATACTTTCACTGATTTTAATATTGTTCCCTATTTTCTTGTTCGCTCAGGACGAGCTGCCGCAAGGGACCGAACTGCTTGTGAATAATTATTTTGATGATGGCTTAGCTAATTGGGAATTTTTCAGTTTAGAAAATTCACGCGCAGAATATGAATTGGATACCAATAGTGTTATTACCGGTAAAAATTGTGTTCATATAAAGGTGTATAAACCTTATGGAGGTTACCCGAGCGGAAGAATTCAATTAAACCAACACAATATTCCGGGTGGAATAACAGAAGGGAATACATATTATATCAGTTTTAATTTTAAAGCAAACAAAGATCTCGACAATGGATTTTGGACAATTTATAAGGAGCCGGACTATCATGAATTTTATAATTGGGATTGGGTTAAATGTAATAAGAATACTATTAATAATTTTAGTTATACCTTTCAAGCCGAAGCAACTGACCAATCGGTCTATTTTGCAATAGATTTTGCCTCATTCCAAAAGGATAGTGTTGAACTTTGGATTGACGACATCCATTTTATCGCGGTAGGAGAAGAGCAGGAAGAGTATCCGGATAAAGGGACGGAAAAAGATTTACCGGATGGGACAGAGAAGCTAACCAATAAATATTTTGACGATGGTTTAGATAATTGGGAGTTTTTCAGCTTAGATAATTCACGTGCAGAATATGAACTGGATAGCGACAGCGTCATAACCGGTAAAAATTGTGTTCATGTAATAGTACATAATCCGTATAAAAACAATCCAAGCGGCAGGATCCAGTTAAATCAACATAATATTCCCGGTGGAATAGTAGAAGGAAAATATTACTTTGTTAGTTTTAATTTAAAAGCAAATAAAGATATTGAGAAGTGCTTTTGGAATATCTATGATGAACCTGATTATACTAAGTATTATAATTTTGATTGGGTAAAGGCAAAAGCCAATGAGGTTACCCATTTAAGTTATAGATTTCAAGCAAAAGAAACGGATAATTCGGTTTATTTTGCCATAGATTTCGGGGCCTTGCGAAATGACAATACCGAAATATGGCTGGATGATTTTCATTTAATAGCTGTTCCTGACCCGCTAGTAGAAAATCCTTTACCTCGCGGCGCGCTTGAATTGTTAAATAATAATTATTTTGAGGACGGCTTAAATAACTGGACAACGATTGCCAATGAAGATACGGCTTCCATTTCTTTAAGCACAAATTATATTTTGGAAGGTAAAAACAGTGTTCACATAAAAGTGAATAAAGCTTTTGCCAATAACCCGCAGAAGATGCGCTTATATCAGGAAAATTTACTCGATTCCGTAAAAGCCGGGAGTAAATATTATGTTCAATTTATGGCAAAATCCAGCAAAGCGATTTCCGGTCTGTTCTGGTCGGTTAATCAACAAAATACCCCGAATGAAATATTATACTCAAAAGAGGTATCCTTGCCTGCCGACGAAATAGTTTTTGTGACCGATACGATAACGGCATTTAGTTCAAATGAAAAAGTTTCCTGGTCTTTGGATTTGGGGACAATCAGTCAAGACAGCGTAGATATTTGGGTCGATGGAATACATTTTATGGAGTTGGTAAAAGTTCCTAAAGCCATATTCCCGCCGGAAACGACATGGGAAACAAGAATACCCGAAACGTTACCAAAGCCTGGGTATTTACAATCGGTTCGAGATCCGCAGTATGGCGTTGATTATACCTGTATTGCTGACCCTTCGGTGTTTAATGTTCCGAGCGGATCAGGCGCTTTACGGACACATTATTCTAAAGATCAGGCATGGAATGCCGATATGAGTAAAATAATTTTGGGCGATAATTATTTGTTAAATGCGGATGATTACACATTGGATAAAGTGCTAAGCTTTTC
>CAYRJN010000121.1:0-11429 GCA_964424545.1 uncultured Calditrichaceae bacterium | reverse complement strand
ACAAATAAGAATCAATTGAAATTTTAAGCGGAGATATAAATAATTTATTAGATTATAAACATGCATATTTCACCTTTGATTAAGACCGTAATTTTGACTTAAAAAGCGTGCGTTCTTCTATTTTTCAGGAACGAAAACTATAATTCAATAATTGGTAAGCCCAAAAGTTTTTTAAAACAATGCGCACATAATTTCTTGTTTCGTTAAATTCAATATTTTCGATATATATATCCTGCATGTCCGAATCTTTTAATTTCAACCATGTTTTTACGCGATGCGGGCCCGCATTGTAAGCGGACAATACCAATTCGTAACGATTGTCGTATCGTTTTAACAAGCGTTTGAGATAATAAGAGCCCAATTTAACGTTAAACTCAGGATCAAGCAACTGTTGAGGATCGCGATAATCTTCATTTAGTAAAACGGCGAGTTCTTTGGCTGTCGAGGGGATAATTTGCATTAAACCGTAAGCATTGGCTAAAGAGTGCGCCTGCGCGTCAAATACGCTTTCCCGTTTAACTATCGATAGAACCAATTCTTTGGAAACATTATTGCGCTGCGAATATTTTTCAATTATGTCATCGTAATAATATGGGAAGCGTTCTTTTAAAATAAAAAATTTATCCGAATATTTAACGTCTGCGTAATATTTTTTATTAATGTAATCATAAACACGATATGCTTTATTATAGGCCGCTATTTTTTTGTACATTTCCGCCAGATTAATCCATTCAGTTAACGATTTTGCGCGCAGTTTCATATTTTCCAAAACACAATTGGCATAACGGATTCCCAGCAAATCTTCAACGAGGAAAAATTTTTCAAAATTGTTTACCAGATTTATTAACAGTGCGTTATCGCCTTCCGGCGGCGCGTCGTCGTCTTCCCTGCTCCTAAGCGTGAAAATAATATCCTCCATATCGCGATCTTTTAGGTAACTCTTCATTGTATAATAATTCATCCATGGATCATCTGAAAGCTTGCCGCGTATGGCGATTGCGGCGGCCGAATTATTCATTTTGTCTTTACACAAAGATTGCCAGTATTGAGCTCTTGTAATGTGCAGATCTTTCCAGCGCTTTTTGGCAACCAAATTAAAAACGGAATCGGCTTTTTCATATTGTTCAAGCCTATAATAGTCCAGACCGAGCCTGAATTGCGCCTCTTTCCTTAATGAATTACGCGGCCAGCGCTGTATCAATTCTTCGTATAAATTCATAGCCGAGGGCAAATCATTCATTTCCTCATAAATCCAGGCGGATTTCCAAACGGCCTGCGGCGCTATTCTCCGCGTCGGATAACGATGTGCGTAATCCAGATAAGCGTCGATGGATTCTTGTTTTTTATCCAAACGAATAAAAATTCGAGCGCGATAAAGTCGGATATGAGGCTCAAGTTTTTTATTCTGTAAACTGTTTAACAGGTTATTAAATCCATACAAGGCTGTTCGGTATTTACCTCTCGCGTAGTAAATTCTGATTAGATAATAACGCGCTTTTTCGATATTTAAGGGATCATTCTGTTTTTTTATATAATCTTCGAGCAGGCTCTGTAAGGCGCTGTATTTTCTGTTTGCAAGATAGACATCCACAATTTTAAAGAAATGGTCTTTAAAAAACTGCGG
Organism: uncultured Calditrichaceae bacterium; assembly: GCA_964424545.1. Classification (GTDB taxonomy): domain Bacteria; phylum Calditrichota; class Calditrichia; order Calditrichales; family Calditrichaceae; genus JAUVIB01. The sequence continues at coordinate 9,805 of CAYRJN010000121.1, read as the reverse complement.
ATATTTTTCCTTGATAATTTGTGTTAATTCAAATGTCTCCGAATAGGAAGAGAGCTTTTTTATTATTTGGTAATATTCTTCAAAAGCTTTGGCCTGATTCCCCGTCTTGCAAATAGAAATAGCCGCTCGTATTCGCAAATACGCGCGTTTTGATTTGTCAAAATTTCTCCTTTTGGCGGCCAAATAGTATTGGCGGGCTCGGGCATAATCTTCCTGCTCGAATAAATAATCGGCAAGGGGAATAAACAGAGAATCATCGAGACTGTTGTTTTTATAGTCTTTGAGATACATTATACTTTCTTGCGCTGCGCTGTTTTTATCAAATTTCCACAAACTTTTTATATATAAAAAGCGCGCAAAGTCCGGCAATAAAGACATTTTTTCATAGAGCGAGCGAAAGAGTGCAGCGCTTTTTTCATAATCGCCGGTTTTATACAGCGCATAAGCTATTTTAAAACGCATCTCATCTGTATTGTTGAATTCAGATTGGGCAATGGCTTGTTTATAAAAATGTAAGGCGGAAGCATAATCCGAAGCCCCGTAAAGGCTGTCTGCTTTGGCGATATCATCACCGGATGAAAACAATGCAAAACCGGCATTTGTCGCGGGGACGTTTACATAAAGCAGAATTATGAGCAGCGCAATGAGGCGATTAAACATTACAACCCTTCGCGTTTACAATGAGCATAGTTAAAATATATATACATATTTGTTGCCGACAATTGCGGTATAACACAATACCTCATAAATAAAGAAGAAATTTTGCCCTAACGACATGTAAAAAACTATAACTTAAAAGCGAGGTTTATATCCAAAAAAATCAATCTGCGGCGTTCTTCTCCCCAATCTGTTTTTTGTTTTTATATGTCCACATATTTTACCAAATCTTCGCGGGACTTTAGATGAGTAATCCAACCGTTATACACCATTTCTTCAATCATCGCTTTAACCGCTTTAATACTAAAATCATATTTATAAGAAAAATGCCAAATATCCATCGGAGCCTGTGTAATTTCGACAAGAAATAATTCCATACCGGCCAAGGCTTGACCTTTTTCCAGTTTTTCGAAAATAGCGTCTACCTGTTCCATACCTTTCGGTTTGATATGCTCCACCACAAACCAATAATTAGGCTGCTCTATCAGGTCGCAAATGGGAAAACCGTTTTTATTGCCAACAAATTGGGAGAGCAAATCGAGACTTACATTATAAACATCTTCTTCGCCATCCCATATATCATCCCAAATTAGCGGGTCATTTTCTTTAAGCCATTCAAAAAAAGCTATCTCATCTTCCGGCAAACGCATTAATATGTTACGCTCCATCGTACGAATAAAATGCTGCGCTTCGTCTGTTCGCAAATTTTTTAATTCTTCATCGGAAAATCTTAAAATGCGATTTTTTGTTAAATATTTGGTCTTTTCTTCAACTAATTTATCTATATCCATAGCGATTTTTTTATTTCCCCTTAAACCTGTCATTCTATTTTTTCTTCAACCTGAGCGGCGATTTTTTGCAGCAACGCTTTTGCTTTCTCTTCCAATTCGACGCATCTTTTTTTCATCTCGGCTACAAAAGCCTGATCCCGTATATCTTTTAAATTGATTAAGACATTATAAATCCCGCCCTTGACGCCGGTAAAGGCAATTTGCGCCCCCACTCCCACATCCGTTATGGAATGGGGGTTGCCGTACTTTACAACCGTTTCAGCGATTTTAATAGCTCTATAACTATTTTCGGCCGTTTTTAACGGAATATTAACCGCTAATTTTAAACCCTTCTCCATTTCCGCTTCACGATGCGCTTTTTCTTGCGCTGTTTTTGCCGGTAAACGGCGCGCTTCCATATAAGCGTTAAACGCATTGGTATCTTCGTCAACAGCGGCGGTTAACGCATCTTTCAAAACCTGCGCTTTATTCGCAGCTTCCGTTAAAATGTCGTCAACATTTTCGTTGCCCCGCATATTGGCCGTAAGATTGCTCACCATAGAGGACAACGCCGCGCCGAGTGCCCCGGACAACGCGGCAATGGAACCGCCTCCCGGCGCCGCCGATTCGCGTGAAACCTCGTCGATAAAATCACTAACGCTCATTTTAACAAGCGGAGCCTGATTTATCTTCGGCAGCCCGAGAATACGTTCTTCGGGAACAAAATCGGCAATATCGTTTAAACCCAAAGATTGAATCGCCGTATCGATGATATCTTTTACCGGTACGCCCGTTGAACGGCTCTGCTTGCGCAAATAAAATTTTCCCGTTTCCAATATAGCGGGATAAGGCGCCATACCGACAATCTCGCTGCCCGTAACGACAAGCCCTCGTTCAGCGGCTAAGCGGCGCGCCGCTTCCAAGACATCATGCATCGGCGTTTCTTTATAATTTGTTAGATTTATGGAAATTTGAGCCCTGCCGTATTCAGGAACCAACCAGCCAATAGCTTTACAGTGACTGAATAAGCCGGGTTTTTTCACCGATTTTCCTTCGGGATGCTCGGCATTGATACCATTCACCCGCAAGAGGTCGGATAGGTTGTAATCATGGGCTTTTTTACAATGATCGATGGTTTCATTAATTGTTTTTCCGATAAAATCGCAATTGCCGCAGGGATAACTTCCCTTGCGATATTTTGGAATTTCCCATCCTTTAAAATAGAACGGCTTTATGTTCCCACGTCGCGCGGAACGACCTTTTTCACGCAGCTCAAATGCGATATCCGTTGCATATTTACTCTCTCTCGTATTCAAATTTATATTATAAGCAATCAAAAATTCCCGCACGCCGATAACCGTAGCGCCTGCTTTTTTATTAAATTCAGCCGGTCCGAAATCGGGTTTCCACTGAGGGTCTCTCAATTTCTCCGGCAGCGCTTCATATTCGCCCTTGCGGATTACCGCGAGATTCTGCCTTTGCGGTTTCTGCGCCGATTTTTCGTATAAATAAACGGGAATGTGCAGTTCTTCGCCCACGCGCCGGGCAACTTCTTTTGACAATTCGACGCACTCTTCGGTTGAAATTCCGCTGACCGGTACGAAGGGGCAAACATCCGTCGCGCCCATGCGCGGATGAGAACCGTGATGTTTGGACATATCGATCAATTCCGACGCTTTTTGAATCGCCTTAAACGCCGCTTCCGTGACGCCCGCTTTATTCCCGATAAAGGTAACAACGGTACGATTCATCTCCTCCCCTGGATCAACATCCAACAGCTTGACGCCCTCAACCGCTTCAATAACATCGGTGATCTGTTTTATAATGGTTTTGTCTCGGCCTTCCGAAAAATTGGGCACACATTCGATTAATACTTCACTCATTACCCAACTCCGCATTGATGTATTTAAATTTAAAATAATTTTTTGTTTAATAACGTTTTAATGGATAAATTTATTCATTCATAAGGTAAATTACAATAAAATTCAAATGATAATTTAGCCGCTTTTACTTTTTTCTGCGGTAAAGGAATAATTGTTTCATAAAAGCACAGGGATCGCGCCTGCAAACGCTAACTTATTATTCATAAATCTTTTGGAACGATTTTGTAAAAGTTCGTAAGATTATTTCTACCTTGATCCGACATAAAAATTAATAAAAATACGGAAAAGTCATGAAAAACCCTTGGAAAACACTTAGTACGCGTGAAATATATAAAAACGATTGGATACGAATACGAGAAGATCAGGTAATTACGCCCAGCGGAAAACCAGGCATTTACGGCGTAGTTGAAATGCACCCCGCTATTGCCATTGTACCCGTAAGCGACGATTTGCAAACCTATCTTGTGGGGCAATATCGTTATACATTGGATACTTACAGCTGGGAAATTCCCGAAGGCGGCGGCAACGAAGGAGAAGAGATTTTGGACGGCGCCAAACGGGAATTGTTGGAAGAAACAGGCCTGACCGCCAAAAAGTGGGTTTTTCTGGATACAACCTACACCAGCGACAGCATTACAGATGAAATCGGCTATATATATCTTGCGCGGAATTTATCGCAACAGGCGCCTCAACCCGATCACACGGAAGATTTACAAATTAAAAAACTTCCCTTTTTAGAAGCCTACGAAATGGCCGTGAACGGCGAAATTAAAGACGCTCTCGCCATTGTCGGTTTATTACGCGCCTACCGCTGGTTGAAAAAGAACGGTGAACTTTAATAATTTAATTACGCAATTTCAATTTCCATATTATCGATCAAGCGGGTAGCGCCGAAATAGACCGCAAGAAGAGCCGTAACCTTACGACTCGTTTCATCAGGAGGTAAAAAGGTGTCGGCGTCCACAAAAGCGATATAATCTATTTTAGCCAAATCGCAGCTTCCGATTAATGCCCTTATCCTATCCTTAATATGCTCATAATCACGACTGCCGTCCGACAACTCTTTTTTTGCCAATTGCAAACTTCTATACAAAACATCGGCCTGCTTGCGCTCTTGCGCGGACAGATATTTATTGCGCGAACTCATGGCAAGGCCGTCCGCTTCACGAATAATAGGCGCAACAACCATCTCAATATCAAAATTCAGATCGTCAACCATTTTACGCAAAATAAAAGCCTGTTGGGCGTCTTTCTGTCCGAATACGGCCGTATGCGGCAGCACAATATTAAACAGTTTGCCGACGATCGTCGTAACGCCGCGAAAATGAATCGGCCTGCTCTTTCCTTCCAAGATTTTAGAGACCTCTTCCGTGTAAATATAGGTTAAATGCCTATCGCGATACATATCGCTGTTTTGCGGATAAAAGATAACATCAACGTCTTCTTTTTCGCAAAGCGCCCGATCCCGTTCAAAATCACGCGGATAGCGGTCAAAGTCTTCATTGGGAGCGAATTGAGTAGGATTTACATAAATACTAACAACAACGGAATCGCAATGTTTACGAGCTTCTCGTATAAGACTTAAATGGCCTTCATGCAAAAAACCCATGGTCGGTACAAAAGCGATTCGTTTATTTTCACCGCGTCGCTCATAGGACCACTGCCGCATTTCTTTTATGGATTCAATAACTTTCATCTTTTGCGGGAAAATCTCCGGTTTTTACATCCTTTACATATCTTTCAAAAGCGGATTTCATCAAAGATCCGATTTCGGCGTAACGACGGATAAATTTGGGTTGAAATTTATCATACATACCCAACATATCATGACTAACCAACACTTGACCGTCGCAGCCCGCGCCGGCTCCGATACCGATTGTAGGTATTTTAAGCGATTGCGTGATTTTTTGCGCTAAATCGGCTGGAATTTTTTCCAGAACAATACTGAATACGCCGGCATCTTCAAGTATTTTAGCGTCGGAAATAAGTTTTTCCGCTGCTTCTTTTTCCTTACCGCGTACACCGTAACCGCCGAATTGATTTACCGACTGCGGCGTCAATCCGATATGCCCCATTACCGGAATACCGAATCCTGCCAACTTATTCACCAATCCGGACACCGCCTTTCCCCCTTCAATTTTTACCGCTTCGGCGCAGCCATCCTGTAAAAATCTTCCGGCGTTTTCAATGGCCGAACTTTCGCTTTTTTGATAAGACATAAAAGGCATATCGGCAACAAGCAAAGCGCGTTTTACCCCTCGGCGCACCGCTTTCGTATAAAGAAGCATTTCATCCATAGTAACCGGCAAAGTGGTTTCATAGCCGGCCATTATCATTCCGCCCGAATCGCCTACAAGAATAATATCTAAACCACTTTGGTCAAGAATTTCCGCCATCAGGGCGTCATAGGCGGTCAACATGGAAATCTTTTCGCCTTTTTTTTTCATAGTAACGACTTGCGGAACCGTTACTTTTTTTATTTTAGTATTGACAGACATGTTTTTTTACCGTTCAAATGATTCGATTATACCCCCGCCGAGAACGCGTTCGCCATCGTAAAAGACAGCTGACTGTCCGGGCGTAATGGCTTTTTGCGCTTCCGTAAATTCAATTTTAACTCTCCCTTCATCCAGCGGATAAACTTTAGCGGGAAAGCCTTCCCCCCGATAACGCACTTTCACAACCGCCTCTGTTCCTTCCTTATCGGCTTCGGCGATACTTATAAAATTGACCGAACCGGCTATTAATTTTTTAGAAAACAGTTTATCCGCTTCGCCTATTATCACGCGATTATTTTCAGAATCAATATCCACCACATACATCGGCTTGCCGAACCCCGTCCCGATTCCGCGGCGCTGACCGATGGTAAAAAAGGGATAACCTTTATGCTTTCCGATTACGTTGCCCTCGGTATCCACCAATTCGCCTTCTCGCACTTTTTCAGCCAAACCGGGCACGGCATCTTTTAAAAACCGGTTATAATTATTATCCGGTACAAAACATATTTCCATGCTTTCGCTTTTGTGCGCCGTACGCAATTCATGTTTCTCGGCAATTTCGCGGATTTGCGGTTTGCTAAGATCGCCAAGGGGAAACAACGTGCGCGCCAAATTTTCCTGTTTAATGCCCCATAGTGCGTATGCCTGATCTTTATTGGAATCAACGGCTCGCAATAATTCAAAACGCCTTGTCGCCTCATTAAATCGCAACCGCGCATAATGTCCCGTCGCAATATAATCGGCGCCAAGCTGCAAAGCTTTTTCAATTAACGTTTCCCATTTTATTTTGGTATTACATAAAACGCAAGGATTGGGCGTACGGCCGTCGATATATTCTTTGATAAAATTTTCAATAACTTCCTTATGGAATTCTTCTGAAAAATTCATCACATAATGCGGGATTCCAAGCTTGGCGCACACCATGCGCGCGTCATTGATTGAATCAAGCGAACAACAGCCGCTATCATTATTGATATTGCCGCCCGCCGTTTCATAATCCCACAATTTCATGGTTACGCCGATGCAATCATATCCCCGTTCTTTTAAAAGCAAAGCCGCAACGGAGCTGTCCACGCCGCCGCTCATTGCCACGACAACTCTATTATTCATTATATTCTACCAATTTTAAAATTTATCGGAAAGTAAATGGCGTGTTTATAACATTTGATTATCAAAGAGATTGTTTACTTTTTCCGTTTTTTTTCGATTACAACTTCGCTGCCGTTTTCGAATACATTATATTCAACATTATCCATCAAACTATGCACCAGATATATCCCCCGTCCCCCTTCGCTTAATAAATTTTCAGGACTCAACGGATCTTTTATTGCCGCAGGATCAAATCCTTCCCCTTCGTCTTGTATGGTTATACGAAGCGTATCGTCGTCGGCGCTGATAATAAGTGTAACCTGTTTATTTTTATCACCTTTATTGCCATGATGAATTGCATTATTTATAATTTCCGTAGCCGCAATACAGATATCGTCGGTATCGGATTCATTGAAATTGCACTCTTCCGCGACCTGAACAATTTTACTTTCCGCTTCTTCCAAATATTTAATATCGCTGGGAAAAGAAAAAGTATATTTTCCATTTTTCAACAATGGCATTCGAGTCTCCAATTAAAAAAACAAATTTAGAAAGTTGTTTGAATAATGTCAATAAAATTACTGCTTATTTGTTAACGAGTTTTTATAATCGTCCGGCAATAATATCCGAAAAAATGTGCATCGATATTTTTATTTTTGTAAATTTTCGCCATTAACGGCTTTTAAAAGAACATTGCCGCCGTTAAATTAATAATCGGACGGTTAAATAAAAACTTTAAGCGGTTTTGTTCTTTGGCTCTTTTAAACATATTTTAAGCGCAAAGGACATAATTTCGCAAAGTGATTAATAAAAATAATACGGGTAGAATCGTCAACGTGTCATTCTCAGATAAGTTGGAGAGTCTAAAACCCTGCCTATGCGAACTATGTATAATTTCAAAATTGAGAATAATACAAAAATAAATGAAAATGTCTGGAATTTGTTATTTTTTGAAATCCCCATACTATAAATTAAGATTTTCAGCGATAAAACATGTACCGGAAAGCAAGTTCTTTAAATTTCCGAAATGATCTTATAATTAACTTAAGGATTAGCCTGTGCAAAATTTTTTATTATATCAAGCGCCATGGCTCGCTATGATGATTGCCATAACCCTTCAATCGGCTTTTGTGAAAGATTTACACCTTCCGAGTTTTAGCAACAGCGACAAATTTCTTCATTTTTTTGTTTACGGCTTTCTCGGTATGCTTATTGCGCGGGGTATGCTGGCGGCAAAATCAAAACAATTAAACAAGCATTGGTATTTCTACTCTCTACTGATCGGCTTCCTTTTCGGGCTTTCTGATGAAATCCATCAATATTTTGTTCCGGGAAGACACGCCGATATTTTGGACTGGCTTGCCGATTGTTTGGGAATCCTTATTTTTGCTTATATTTATCAAAAATATCTACATAAAAAAGTAAACTATTTATAACGCCGAATAATAATTAGCCGGGGGAAATAGAGATGAAAGAAATCGACATCAAGAATTTATCGATTAAAGCGGTTGACTTGTGGGAAAACCAATGGCTGTTATTAACGGCCGGCAATATAAGCGATTATAATATGATGACCGTTGCATGGGGAAGCATCGGCTACATGTGGTCAAAACCTTTTGCTCAGATTGTTGTCAGGCCGCAACGCCATACCTACCGATACATGGAGAAATACGACACCTTCACGCTTTGCGCTTTTCCGCCGCGATATCATAACGATTTAAAAATATTGGGAACCCTTTCCGGTAAAGACGGCAACAAAATAGACAAAACATCTCTTACAATAAAACAGTCGCTGACCGTTGAAGCGCCGTCGTACAATGAAGCGAATTTGATCCTTGAATGCAAAAAAATCTATTTTCAAGATATGAATCCCGCTGGATTTCTTGATGGAACTATTGTTAATAACTATCCTAAAAAAGATTTTCACCGAATCTATTTCGGTGAGATTCTTAAAGCGTTAACACAATAAAAATCGCCCAAGGCCGTTAATCGAGAAATTATTTAAGACAAAACTAAAAATTTAGTTTTATACCTTTAAATTTAGCGGCGACAGGCCGATGATCGGAGATTAATTCGGGATATTCGTCATATTCCTCGTCAATATAGAGAACTTTGGTTAACCCGTAGCCATACTCGTTTTCTGCGTCAACCGTGATTAAAATATGATCGATCAAACTTGTCGGATAGCGTGTTGAAATATAGGAATATTGATCTGTTAAGGATTTTGTCAGGAATTCATAATGGGATGAATCGTCCAGAAAAATTTGAAAAATATTATCGTCTCTTTCATCCGAAAGGTGATCGTTCCAATCGCCCAAAACAATAAAATCGGCATCGCCGCCAGCCTTAATTTCGCGATCAATAAAATTTTTCAGAGAATCGGCGGCAGCTCTGCGTCGCGCTTCATTATCTTCTCCGCCCATGGCTTTAAGATGCAAAACAATCATATTAAAATCAAAAGGTGTTCCCGTTTTATCTTTAACCGAAACATAGAGCATTAACGGCGGACGCGGAAAGGCGTAATAATCACCTTCAAAAATACTATGCGCATCGCTTACGCTGATCATGGATGTTTTATACATATACCCCGTTTTTTGATAACTGCCGCTGCTGTAAACATCACCCGAATAGCCGCCGCTCCACCCGTCAAGTTGCGACAACAGCTTATTAAAATCAGCAACGCTTGTTATCTCTTGAACCGCAATAAAATCGACGTCAATTTGTTCGATCACTTGTTTCAAAGCGTCAATCGTATTATCATCTTTCAATGGAAAGTTTTCGATATTCCAGGTGGCTATCTCGAATGTGTTTTCCTCTCCGAATTGTGTTACATGTATATCGGAAATAATTTCAGGCGGAATAAGTTCCGCGCCTTTTTTTTCGCAAGCAATTGTTATAATTGTAAAGG
>CAYRJN010000120.1:0-11471 GCA_964424545.1 uncultured Calditrichaceae bacterium | reverse complement strand
AAAGAAAGCGCGTTAAGCGCTTTTTTTATTTAGCGATATGATGTGGCCTAATCGACTAATTTTTGGATAATATCAATCATTAAAATTTGATATTTGGATAAAAAATATAAAGAAAAGTATGTATGGTATTTATTGTTTTGGGATATGACGGCACGGACGATAATGCTATTGAGCGGCGCATGGCCGCAAGAGATGCGCACATCGCCAATCTTGAGAACCTGTACAGCGAAGGTATTATTTTATATGCCATGGCGCTTACCGACGATGACGGAAAGATGATTGGTTCAATGGTTGTTGCAGAATTTGATTCATTGGAAGATATGAAAAAACAGTGGCTGGATCGGGAACCGTATATGACAAAGGGTGTGTGGAAAAAAATTGAAATTAAGCAGGGAAGAGTTGCCGGTTTTTGTAAAAAATGAAAGCTCGAGGTAAAAAAATAATTAAAACGGTTTTTCGTCTAAAATTTCTCTTATCTTTTTTGCCAATATATTTACGGAAAATGGTTTTTGCACAAAATTGATGCCTTTATCGAGTAAGCCATTATGAACAATACGATTATCCGTATACCGAAATAAATAGATTTTTTACGATCGGGAAACGTTGTTTTATTTTTTTCGCTAACTCTTTTCCGTTTAATTTTGGCGTTATTAAATGGCTGATAATCAAATCGTAAGGGCAGCCATTTGATTCAATCTTTTCCATAGCCGCTTCCCCGCTTCTGCCGAGCAGGTAATCATTTTAGAGTTTCACTTAGGTTGATAAATAAAATATTTTATCAACCGGAACAATTTTTCCGAATATCTCTTCATTATGGGAGATTAGTAAAATTCCCGTTCCCGAATCCAATCGATCGGCGAGCATTTGCAAAACCACTTTAATACTTTCGAAATCCAAGCCGTTTAGGGGCTCGTCGAGAATAAGCAGATCGGTGTTTAATATAATGGTGCGTAAAATATTAAGCCGTTGTTTTTGCCCGCCGCTGAGATGGGCTGTGAGTTTATTTAAAAAACGTTTATCGGCGGTTTCTTTCGCAAATAATTTCTTAAAATTTTCTTTTAAGGCTTTTTTGCTTTTACGCCTTTTTATGGGCAGGCCCTTAAATATTTCGGATACCGTTGCTTTCAGGTTAAGGGCTTCGTCCGCATGTTGAAAAACGAGTCCAGCCTTTTTACCCCAGATTTTCTTTTTATATAAATGGGTTGAGGTTTTTTCGTCTATTTTATATCCGGAAATTTCAAGATCAAGATTCTTAGCGGGAATCAAACCCATTATAATTTTTGCAATTGTTGTTTTTCCTGTGCCGCTCGGCGCTTTAAGATAAACCATTTCACCGGAATGGATGATCAAGTCGGTTGTTTCTCCGTTTTTCCGAAAATAAAGTTGATAATCAAATACCTGCAATCCGCTTTTTAATCTTAAAACAGGTTTAGCCACAATATCCTGTTTCTTTACGGGATTTAACTTTGGAGCGTTACGCAGCCAGCTGAGATATTTTTCGGGAGAAAAATCATTTTGGATTAAACGATCTCCTTCTCTCGTAAGGTCGTTAAAATGAATTTTTCCAAGCAGTTCTTTGTAACTTTCATAAATTTTACTAATGATAGAATAATCGTGTGTTATGATCAAGACGCTAAATGGCCGGCGTTTAAATTTCTCAAAAAGGATATCGAGAAATATGTTACGATAGTGATTATCCAAACTACCGGTAGGTTCGTCAAAAACAAAAAAGGTGTTTTGCGCTGCTATTTGTTTGTTTTGAATGATATTGATCTTTTTAAAAGCCATGGTCAGCAAAATACGTTGCTTTTCCCCGCCGCTGGGACGGTATGGTTTCGGATAGACGGCAAGCAAATCATCTATTTTCATACCTCCGGCATTGTCCCATAACTTCGATAATATTATATCTTCGTCCGCAGCGACGGCAAGGTCGCCTTCGTTCAACTGCGTTTTTAACGTTTCGAGAGGATTTAAATGTGACGACGGTTCCTGAAAAACAAAAAAGCTGTTTTTACGTCTGATTTGGACGAGGTCGTTATTTAAATAATCTTCATAGGGAGCGCCGTCTATCTCAATATCAAGTTCCCGTTCGTCAAGCAAGCCGTACAGAGAGCGTGAAATCAATGATTTTCCAATTCCCGATTCACCGAAAAGAAAAGTAATTTCGCCCTTAAAGATCCGGTAAGAATCGATTTGCACTAATGTGCGTTTCCCCTTTTTTATGGCTATGGAAAAAGTATCGGGAATCATAAGCGATATCTCTCGGAATATCCGTTTGAAATTTTATAACTGCTGAGCAGCGTGAAAACAATCAGAAAGGCAATGGTAATGCCCTGTAAATGTTCGATAAAAATGCGGCTGATATAAAGCGGATTGCCAAACACTTGTCCGATAGCCAAAATGTCCTGTTTACTGTCGATTTTTGCCAACAGACCGCCGAGCGTAGCAGGCAGATTAACGCGGCTGATATCGGTACTGAGTCCCACGGAAACAATAAAATCGACGCTGCATTGTAAAAAGACAGCGATTCCGAATATGGAAATTAATTTATTTAACAGATGAATGCGGCTGTTTTTCCATAAAATATCAATATTTACAATGCGAAATTCGGAGATACCGCAGACGCTCATGGCGTTAAAAAAATCGGAACGTTTGAAATAATCAATACGCTCGCGCATCAAATCGACAATCTCCTGAAAAATAAATATGCTGATAATCAGGGCGATTAAAGTAATAATCAATAATTGATTGCTGATTATTCCGGTTGTAATAAGATAGGTCAAAACAATATATCCGCCGAGAATGCCCACAATTTGCGGGATAGAGCGCAGTAAATTGAGGATGAAGGTAGTTAGAAGGCGCAAAATCCTAAAGCGCATATTATTTATTAATATATCCGTTAAAATAACCAACCAGGCAAATATTAAAGAGAAAACGATCACGAGAGAAGATATAATCAGGGTATTAATAAAACCCTCTTCAATTTGCCGCAGCGCAGGACGGTTTAGAAAAAACATATCCCAAAGCCAAAGGAACAAGATAACGGTTATCCATGTAATCAACCAAATTTGGTCTTTTTTTTCAAAGCGCTTTGTTTTCATATTTCCTTGTTTCCCTGTATAAAATCCAATCTGAAGCTATATCGGTAAATTTTACAATATAGAAAATACCGAGTACAATAATAATAACCATCGCATAATTTTTATATAAGGCCTCTTGAAGCAGTTCATAAGATAAATAACCCTGAATATTTAGAGCCATTTCGATAATAATCAGGCTGCTAATTAAAAAAGAGGCTTGTTCTTTGAAAGTAGAGAGATATTGATAACGCGCGTTGCTGAAGATTTGCTGAAACACATGACCGGGAAATTTTTTATGAAAAGCAAAAACAGCGCGGCGTTTTATTCCGTCTTGTTCCTTAAACGAATAGTTATTATGTAGATTTTTAACGATGGCGTTTTGAATATATCCTTTGCGGCTCTCACTAACGAGAAAAGCATAAAATTTATTGGAATAGAGGATCAACATACCGTTGGAAACAATGCCGAGTAAAATCATAAACAACGGCGAGCTTGTATTTATTTCGGTTTTAAAAGAGTAAGCGACAACGTAGGCCGGTGAAAACAGAACAAGATAAACAAGACCTTTAACAGCTGCTTTAGCGATTAAAACGAGCGTTTTGGCGTACCAAGCGCCCGTTCGTTCCTTTGTGGAATCGCTTAGATGCAGCACTATCAGATAAAGATAAGAGGAGCGGTTTTGCTGTTTTTTTATAAAGCGATAGGCGCCTATGGTTTGCACGCCGTAATAGGATAGAATCAAAATGATTAAATATATGATAATAAATTTTGCATACATGAATAAAACTTTGTTGAAATGTTCACGGTCAATACCCGTTTTATGACGCGCTTTATCGATCGATTGCAACAATTCCTCCGAGCGATATTCCATGATAGCTTCGAAGAGCGAATCGTTGTGCGCTTTACGTTGCGGATAAAAATGGTTAAGGGTTTCTCTAAAAACAATTTTATCCATAGGGTCGTTGAAATTTATAAGGTTATTATTAAGATAATGTTCTATTTTTGATTGGGATTTTTGCCGTTTATTGCTGTTTTGGCGTTGTAAATAATTTAGGAGACCCAGCAGAACGGCGCTTACCAACAGCATACTAAAAATATGTTCTAAAAAACGGTTTTTCATTATTTACCGCCGCCCCGACGAATAATCAAATGGTTATTTTGCATCGTGATACGAAAGGGCGCGCCTATAAGTATATTTTCCAATTGCCGGCGCGTAAAGTTAACGCTCTCTTTGAATTCATTTAAGAGAGAATCGGGGTGGAATACGGCATGGATAGAATCGGCGTCGAATTGTATCTCCCAACGCGGCGGAGGCTCGTGTTTTAAAGCTTCCCGATTAAAAAAATCAAAGTAGCGCTCATATAAACGATTAGCCTTTTTAAAAATCTCCAGGATATCGCTATGAAGTTGGGCGTTTAAATAGCTTCTGTCTGTTTGGAGCGTCTCGTTCTGCTTTATGACGCTCCAGAGAGCCTTATCCTTTAAGTTCAACCAGCCGTATTGTTTTTGCGGCTCCGTTTGACGAACATAATAGCGGTTTTTATATTTAAAAATCCGTATTATACGACTGCCGGCGGCAAGCGGAACGGGAGAAGAGAATGTTTTTAGCGTCAGCGCATTATCTTTTTTAACATAAATGCTGTCATTAATAATGACACAATTTTTTAATGTTTCAATTTTTCCGGCTTCCTTGCGATTAAGTATTTGATCCTTATTGTTTTTAATAATAAAGTACTCGTGGCGGCTTCCGAGCCGAACATGAACGCTTGCTGTAATCTGATCTCCGAGCAGCTCGTTTTCATTAATGATTCTTAAGGGAGCAAAGGCGATCTGCCGTGATTTTTCCGCGGGGCTTAATTCCTGTTGATAACGGTCGTATATCTTTAACGGCGCCGGGTTTTCGATAATTAGAAAATCGGCGCGTTCATTTGCGAAAATTTCTTGGCCGAATAGGAGTATGAAATAGAAAATAATTATTCTAAACAAATGCAAAATCTTTCATTATTAACACGATGACAATAAATTAAGAAAATAATGCATAAGGGGAAAATATTTAGACTATCAAAATGAAAAGTTTTTCTGTTAAGATTAAGTCCGTAATTTTTTCTAAAAAAGGATTAAAGTTGTGAATATTTTTTTATCTTATAAGGTTGTTATGGGTATTATTTTATGAAGAAATTCATATCGGCGCTGTAAATCTCACCGAAAATATCTTTATAGCGTTTATTAAAAATATCAAAGCGTTCTTTTGCCCGCCCGAAACGTTTTTGCGCAATAAAGGCATTCAAAAGATAACGTAAAGCTGTTTCGTTCAGCGGCTCCCATTGCAGGATATTTTCAGCCAACAATTCTATTTTCTCCGCAGGGACGCCAATTTTTGTTTTTAACACATTTAGGGCTTTAGCGATAACTGCATTTTTATATCTTGTTTTATATTTTTCTAACCACTTATACTTATCGTTGGGCAGCAACGCTCCTTTTTGCAGAATGGTAATGATTTCATCGATAGAATCGGCATCATTTTTTATCAACATAAGAGATTGGGCATAATCAACGGATAGTGGTATGTCGCAGTAAATACGCCACCCTGGGCGACCACTCTGTATATGCAGTTCGGGAATTTCTTTTAAATGTACGCGCAAACGGCTTAAAGAGCTTGTACGGGCGTTCTTTGCCTTATCTTTTGTTAAATAAGGCCAAATATCTTCCGTTAATTTACGAACCTCAATAAGTTGTTGCGCATCTTCCGCATAATGCAGTAATAAATATATCAGTAATTCTCTGTTTTTCGGAAGCAATTTTTCGTTGGCAAGCTCAATACCGTTTTTTCTGACCGTGAATTCGTTTAACAAATGAATGTACACACGTTCTTCTTCTTCTTTTACATTCTCTTTTAAAGCAATATAGGGCGTGTTCATTTGCTTTTTCTTTTTTAATGTCCTTTTACGGTAGAAAATGATAAAGAAAAAGTAGGCAAAAAAAGAGGGAATCGTAAAAATGAGCCATGTCTTATATTTATCTGTCGGATAGTAAAGATAATTTTCGTATTGTTCTTTAGTTATCGGCGGATAAAAAAGTGTAGACATTGTGTAATAATAAAAGCGATCATTCGGTTTTTTAGCGTTAAGAACGTATATCTTATTATGAGCCAAAAAAAACAATTGAATATTGCCCGGTAACGCAGCAGCGTATCGTCGCCAATTGAAATCAGATAAATTTAACCGCCAAAGATAATTAATGCCGTTATTTGCGCCTAATATCCATAAAACCTCTTGTTTTTTATCATATGGACCGATTTTTACCGAATCCATTGTCCCTGTTTGTATATTATAGCGGTATTTTCTCTTTTGCGAAAAACCATATAAACAATCTCCAGAGTGGTCGTAGTTAGAGAAAAAAACTTCTTTTGAATTCGGTATTTCCGGCAATACGATTGATTCTTGCCATTTATAATGAAAGGCTCTCATCCATAGGCCGTTTTTCTGTAGCGCGTCGGAGTGGTTGACAAGTTCGCGCACGGCCTCGCCGCCGCTTTGATCCAACGGCCAATAAAAAAGTTTTTCCCCGTTGATTGAGGAGACTATAACGTCCTTTAAGATCATGCCGGGAACATCATAACTGAATCGAGAATAACCGGAAACCATTTTGCAATCCGATAAATCGGGCAGCGAAACGGTAATTGTTGTATCCGTTATGCCGTTTTTTAGGATCGTTAATTGGTTCTTAGTGCGACGGTAGCGTACGGTTACGCTATTCCATGTATTTTCATTGAGTTTGCTTTTTAGGAAAGGAAGTTTATATATGACGCCATTTTTATTGGTCGAAAATTTTAAATAGGCATGTTTTTTATCGCCGTAATGATAAAAACTGATGACAAAACGCTGTTGCTCCTTATTTTCCATAAAAAAAAGATAACCGAAAAAATTTATTTTCCAGACGGCAAAATCAAAGCTAAGTTTAAAATCTTGCGGTAAAATAAGGCTTCCGTGAGGAGAGTAATCCAACGACGTTCTTTGTAAATAAGGAATTTGTTCCCATGTTTGAATATCTTTATTGCCTGAAAATTTCAATCCGGATCGTAACGGCTGCGCGCCGCTTACGGTATAAATCAATAGCGGCATGAGAATGTGAATAATTCTTTTCATTAACCGGTTATTTTTTTATCAATTATTTTATTGGTGATTAAGGCGCCCGTAAAAGTAAAAATCGGGAAAATAATTAATGAACGAATCAATACGGCAAACCCTGCAAAGGTTTGGAACTGTTCGCCATTTTGCAATTCATCGTATAAATCTTCCCAAATCGGCGGAATTTCATTCATTTGATCCATAAGATTTTTAAGCATTTCTATCTGCCAGTTGCCCATAATCAAAAAAACGATATATTGAAAAACGAAAGATAAAAAAGCGCCGAAAAGCCCGCTCATCAAACCAAGTTGAAGGATAATCGGCATAGAAAGACTTTCATTTGAATCTTCGGAATACATGCGATAATAAAAAACAGCTACCACCCCTCCGAGAGCGATGCCAAAGCAACACAAACAATTGATAAAATTAAGATAAGGTAGCGCGTCAAACAGCGCCGCAGTGATACCGCCGAGCAGAGCCGAACGATAGAGTAATTGATTATTCATTTGAAAATTTCCGTATTAATAATCTGATGTTTTGACAACTTTTAAAAACGATTCGATAATCAACTTAAAAATAATGACGCCCATTAATGAGCCGCTAAGCATTCGAAGCTCCGTCCAGTTATGATAAAATCCCAGCTTTTCGCTAAGGATTTCCGTCGCAACGGGCACAACAAGTGAAATGTATATTTTTAGGGACCACGGTTTGCGTTTTTTTGATAAAAGCTGCCACAAAAAAACCATTGTGCCCGTTAAATAGATCGAAAAGCAACGCGCGCATACCGGCATGGGCAATGACGCAAGAAAAAGACTCCTTTGCGGAAGCTGGTGGCAAACCGGGTCCATAAAAAAATAGATCGCAGTGCCGATATAATTTAATAAATTGATTTTTGAAGCGACCAAATATGGCGCTAAGATTATTAATCCAGTCCAAATCAAAAGCAGAAACAATCCGCCGATAAGAAAATGATTGTCTTTCATTATCGTTCGAGTTTCATGTATAATTCCGGATGTTCCAATAGTTTAAAGCCAAATTTTGCATATAAACCGTGAGCGTCTCTTGTAGCCAACATCCAAGCGTTTACATCCTTTAAATCGGGATAATTAATAATAATATCCATCAGCCATTTGCCGAGACCCAAAGCGCGTTTATCTTCTGAAATAAAGACATCAAGTAAATAGGCGAAAACGGCGTAATCCGATCTGTTCATCCTTTTCAAAAATACCGAAACACAGCGATGTTTTTAACATCTTTTCAATAAGTTTCTGCGGACGATCAGCAGCCCAATAAGAACGGCGCAAAAAAGCGATAATTTTATGAAGTTGCATTTTGTCTCTATCCGTTGAAATCAAATAATTCTCTTTATAAAAATTCACGGATAAGCTCCTCCCATTCTTTTTCAATGGTAATAGACGGCATTTTTCGGCCGGCGCGGCGATACCAATATTCGGCGTTTAAAAGATCGCCCTCTTTACGATGTAGATAGGCGTGCAGGGCCGAACCGTCACGTGTATTAATTTCCTGTGCGATTTGATGCGCTTTTTCCCACTGTCCTGCGCCGTCAAACCATAACGCCCTTAATAACGGCGTTAAAGAAGAGGGTATATTTCGCTGCGATAGGCTTTCTTTAAATTCATTTATGTCCATTTGGCGACTGCGCTTTTTTTGCACGAAAAATAAAATAAAAACCGGCTGCCACAAGAGGAATACTCAATATCTGCCCCATATCCAAAATCATTCCCGCTTCAAAAGCCGATTGATTTTCTTTATAAAATTCCACAAAAATACGGAAGCCGAAGATACCCACTAAAAAAATACCGAAAATCAAACCGTGGGGAAGATTCGCTTTGTATTTTTTGTAGATGTAAAAAATAATGATAAATATTATAAAATAAGCGAAGGCCTCATAAAGTTGGCTGGGATGACGCGGCACAGTATCCACTCGATCGAAAACAATCGCCCATGGTACATCCGTGGGTTTGCCAATGATTTCCGAATTAAAGAAGTTGCCGATCCGTATAAAAAAAGCCGCTAAAGCAACGGTTATCACTACACGGTCCATTAACCAAAGATAGGCTTGGTCTTTATGTTTTTTGGTATAGAGATAAATAGCGTATAAAATTCCGATAGCGGCGCCGTGACTGGCCAGACCGCCTTCCCATACCTTAAGGATACGAATCGGATCGCTTAAATAATAAACAGGATCATAAAAAAGGCAGTGCCCCAATCGGGCGCCGATTATCGTTCCGAATAATGTATAGATCAACAGTTGGTCGACATCATCGGGATTTTTATGCTCCTGCTTAAAAATCCAGCGCATAATGTATATACCGATTAAAAAGGAGAGCATAAAAAGGAGACTATAATAACGCAGCGAAAAAAAACCGATTCGTACAATTTCCGGATCTACGTTCCAATGTATCATAATTAACACCTATAATAAATTATTGTTGAAAAATATATAATGATTTTTTATCCATCCGATTAATCGGGGTGTTCAACAAACGGAACCGAGAAATCTTAAAGGAAAAACGGACCAAATATCGTTCGCTTTCTATACATATTCTACAGTTTGGATTTCTTCGCTCAAAATAATAAAAAACCAATTTAGATTTTTTTAAGCTTTGAGCGTTGCAATTTTTCCCGATTTCAATTAATCCCAGTGGATATTAAATTCCGTAACATCATCCCCGTCTATAATGGATTTAGGGATTTGCAAATCAACATTATTACATCCGCTTATTTCCAGCGCCCGTTCCATCCATCCGGCA
Organism: uncultured Calditrichaceae bacterium; assembly: GCA_964424545.1. Classification (GTDB taxonomy): domain Bacteria; phylum Calditrichota; class Calditrichia; order Calditrichales; family Calditrichaceae; genus JAUVIB01. Next base: position 1,490 of record CAYRJN010000120.1, on the reverse strand, counting down.
ATACGGTATTCGATTATGCGATGAATATCGGGGAAATCTTTAAGGATAATAAGCGCGCTCTTTTTCTTGTTTTCCAGAACTTCCATGATCAACGGACGATAGTAATGCGGAATAACGGAAGCGGCGCGGTTAACAAAAAAACTGACCGAACCCATTTTTACAAACAATTTAAGCACGCCTTTAAGGCCATATTCCGCGCTAAAACGGCCGAATGTCCAGGCGGCTTTTTGATCGCCGTTGTAAAACAGATCACAGACTAATTGAGTTGGCTTGATAATATACTTGTTAATTTCAAACCATTCGCTTACGGCAATAGGTTTGTTAAAGACTTCGCGCATTTCATCGTCAAGCGCGTCTTTCCAACGCTGTAACCCTTGTCTTCCAAATTTCTCTTCAATAAATAGCGGCAGTGTTTTTACCGCCAATCCACTGATTTCCGCCATCTTTTTTCTCCTTATTTATGAAACAATTTACTCAGATATCCCCATTTCTCGCAACAAATAATCAGCGTCGGCATATTTATCGATTATCCATAAAACATAACGAATATCAACGCCGATAGAGCGGCTATAACGTTCGCTCCAACCGAAGTCGTTAATAGTAGCCTCAAATGCGCGGTCAAAGTTTACGCCTACCAATTCGCCTTTTCCGTTTAAAATGGGGCTCCCCGAATTTCCGCCGGTTGTATCGCAGTTATAAAGCAAATTTACCGGAAGATTTTTTATTTTTTTATTATAGAAAATACCGAAATCTCTATTATTATAGAGCCTTACCAATTTTTGCGGCGCGTCGAACGGCGCTTTGCCGCTATTTTTTTCCATAATACCCGTTAAACTAGTGACGGGAGATTTATAGATAGCGTCCGCCGGATGATAACCGCGGATATAACCATAAGTCAACCGTAGAGTGCCGTTAGCATCGGGGATAAAATTTTTCTTTAAAAATGTTTCGCGCATTTCTGTATATTCGGCGGAAAGACGGGTTAAAATTCCTCTGTTTTCTTTTTGCTTTTTTTCTAAGTTTTCAATCTCCGGTTCCAATTTAATAATAAAATTAATAAAGGGATCGTTCATTTTTTTTATGAAGGAAGTTTGGGCATAGAGCGCTTTTTTCAACACCTCTTTGTCCGATAATCGGCTTTTGGCGTACATATTATCAATAATATCTGCCGTATTTTCCCCTGAAAAAACCTCATTTACGGCTTTTATCCTTTGAGATTCCGGCAAAGCTAATATTCTTTTTACCGCTTCCGTAAAAATGACTTTATCGGTTTGTTCATAATAATCATTCAAGCCAATCATGATTAGTTTTACGGTACGCTCATAATTGCGATCCATATAAGCGGATTTACGTTCCAAGTCATCTTTTTTGCGTTCCAAACTACCAAAATAAACCGTATTGGCGTAGCCGAGCATGACAACGCTGCGACGTAAATAATTTAACCAATAATCATGGTAGGCCGATTCCTTTCTTTTTTGATAATAAGTTTT
>CAYRJN010000119.1:0-11641 GCA_964424545.1 uncultured Calditrichaceae bacterium | reverse complement strand
CGGAGAAAAAGTGGCGGATTTAATTAACGGTAATATGTCTGCGGGAACGCACTCGCTTCGTTTTGACGGGGCGAATCTGGCCAGCGGCGTATATCTTTATAAGCTGCATACCAAAAATTTTACGGAAATTAAAAAAATGATGTTGGTACGTTAAATTATTGACGCTGCGATTTAATACAAAAGGAGGTTTGTAAAATTGGAAATAAAGTCATCATTAATAGTAAAAAGTATGATTAAAATGTTATTGATTCTATTCGTTTTTATCTATTCGATTTCAGGTAAAAGCTATTATGTGTCGCCTAACGGTAATAATGATAATAACGGCAGTAAAAACAAACCGTTTAAGACGATTAAAAACGGGGTATCGTTTTTAGAGGCAGGCGATACGTTAGTTGTTTTACCCGGAAACTATGGATATGAGTATAATATTCGACTGAAAAAGAGCGGTCGTGATAATTCTCCGATAGTTGTTATGGCCGAAAAAGAAGGAAGCGTTATTTTAAACGGACCAAGAAAAAAAGACGAAATGAATTGTTCCGAAGAATACGGCGATGACATGGGTAAGGGAGTCGCATTTGTAATTTATAATGTTTCAAATGTGGTAATAGACGGATTTAAAATAGGGAATTACGAGGTTGGGATCACTAATATTGGTTACGCCGATACTCAAAAGGAAAGGCCGAAAAATATTGTGATAAAGAATTGTACTTTCCATAACAATGGTGGAGATGGTATTCAGAATATACGTGTCTCAAAAACGCTTGTTACCAATTGTATTTTTATTAGCGATGAGTTTAAAAGCGGACGAGGGTGGGATGCGATACAGGATTATGGCGTCAATTTTTACAATTCCAATGATTGTGTTGTTGAGAATAGTTATTTTTATGGTGAGCACAATCAAGCGTTATCCTTTAAAGAAGGCGATGATAATTGTATAGCGAGAAAAAATATATTTGAAGGCGTGGGGCATTTTGCCATATTTCTTGGACAAGAAAGGCTGTCAAATGAAACTGAAAGTAATAAGAACCCTACCTGTAAAAATTTGATAGCGGAATATAATATAATCCGACCTACAAATGGATTAAATCAAATAGAGCCAAAAAGAAAATATAGAACAAAAACGCCTATTGTTATAGATAATGTGGAAAATGCTATCGTGCGCTATAACTATATTGAAGGTTTTGATGATGGAAATAAAACGTGCGGCATTAATATATATAATGAAGCCTTAGGTAATATTGAAATCTATAATAACATAATCGCTTTTTCCGTTGAGAACTTAATGTCGGGCGGTATTTTTCAAGATTGGGGATTTGAGAAAGATAATAATGTACAAATCCATAATAATACCTTTTATAAGCTTTCTACCGACTTTATAAATTTACGGCATGAATCGGGTAAGATTTGGCATTTCACAAAAAATTTAGCTTATAAAACCCAATTTTATAAAAGCAATACGGATTTGGAATATAATACGGATAATTTTAGAGGAGACCCGGAATTCAAATACGGCGATCCTGTCCAACCTGAAATTTCATCAAAGCCGGTTAAACCGGATTTTGATTCTTATTATAAAAAACTTACCAATCCGTTTCGGTTAAAGCAAGGCAGCCCTGCGGAAGGTTTTGGCGTTGAATTTAAATAAATGAGGTCTCTGTGAAATCCTTAATAGCAAAATATTTTCATAAATTAATATTTTTAACGGTAATCATTACGGCTGGCTTTCTTTCGTGTACAAAACCCCTGCATACCGTTAAGGGAGGTAAGAAATATTTTGTTTCATTGAATGGTAATGATTCGTATGACGGACGTATTAAAACTCCTTTTAGAACCATAAAAAAGGGCGCTTCGGTGTTGAACAAAGGAGATAGTTTAATTGTCCTGCCCGGTAACTACGGTTATGAATATGAAATACAACTTTTGCATAGCGGAACAAAAGATAAACCGATTGTGATAATGGCGAAAAAGCCGGGAAGCGTATATTTAAAAGGTCCGAGGAAAGCGGGCGATGAAGATTATACCGGAGAGAATGGAATTGCTTTTAATATTATCAATCGTTCCTATATTGTTATCGACGGATTTAACATTTCGGATTTTGAAGTTGCTATTAATTTAGATGGGCAGCCGAATCCTGATAATTCAAACCCACATGATGTCGTAGTTGAGCATTGTATCTTACATAATAACGGTGGAACAGGCGTTCAAACATCAAGAGTCGATAGTACGGTAATCAGTAATTGTCAGTTTATTTCGGATAAGGTGCAAAAAAAAGGATATATCGTTGCCGTTCAGGATTATGGCTGCAATTTTTATAATTGCAACAATGCGCTTGTTGAAAACTGCTATTTTTTCGGAGCCCATCATCAATCCTTGTCATTTAAGGAAGGAGATAAAAATTGTACGGCCCGCAGAAATATCTTTGAGGGAGCTCAATACACGGCTATTTATTTGGGGCAAAATAAAAGGTTTGACGCCCGGCCGGATAATGATAATCCGACTTGCGAAAATTTAACAGCAGAATATAATATTGTGCGCCCGGCGAAAGGATTTCGCGTGAAAAGTCCGTTACGCGTGGAAAATTGTAATAACGCCATCGTAAGATATAACTATTTCGAAGGATTTGATGAAACCGCGAAAACGGGGGGTATTAATATTTGGAACGAAGCGCTTGGTAAAATAGAAATTTATGATAATATACTGGCTTTCGGTGTGAAAAACAGATATTCCGCTGGTGTTTTATTGCAAATGGGACAGGCTGATGATACTAACATTAGTATTCGAAATAATACATTTTATGATATTGAACAGGATTTATTGACGGAAAGGTATAGAGGCGACAAAACCGAAGGGTTTTCATTTGAAAAGAATATTTCTTACAAGTGTAAATATTATAATAAAGACGATGGAAAAAATTTTAGAGGTAATCCTCATTTTGCAAGCGGCGATCCGCTTCAATTGCCCATAGCAGCCAAACCGAAAAAACCGGATTTCGATTGGTATTACAACAAACTTACCTTGCCCTTTAAACTAAGTAAAAATAGTAATGCAAAAGGATATGGCGTACAATTTAAATAAATTAACCATTATAATAAGGAGTTTAAATAATGAAGGTTATTACGAATAAAAAAACCGGTGCTGTATTAACAGTCCTATTAAGTATCCTGCTTTTTTCCTGTACAAATCAATCGAAGAAGATAAGTAGATATTATGTATCGCTTAATGGAAATGACGCCAATAACGGCGCCGTTGCGTCTCCCTTTAGAACCATAAAAAAGGGCGTATCCGTATTGGATAGCGGAGACACATTGATTGTACTTCCAGGAAATTACGGTTATGAGTTCGCCATAACCTTAAGTAAAAGCGGTACTAAAAAGAATCCTATTGTAATTATGGCGGAAAAACCGGGTACGGTTTATCTAAAAGGCCCGAGAAAAGATAATGAAGTGGATATGTCAAACAAATTTAAAGATTGCGGCAGCGGTTCCGCCATAGTCGTCAATAACGTATCCCATGTTGTTATCGACGGTTTTAACGTATCGAATTATCGAGTCGGAATTGATGTCGGTATGTGGGATAGTTCCGTATTAAATATAGAGCATCCTGAAAATAAGGCGCATGATGTTATCGTAAAAAATTGTACGCTTGATAAAAACGCCGGCGACGGCATCCAGGTTTTTCGTGTCGATAGCGTGTTAATCTCTAATTGTACGTTTATTTCCGATTTTCTGCCTAACGAAGAAAACGGGCATAAATTCCTTGATGCCATTCAAGATTACGGATGTAATTTCTATAGCTCTACGGCATCCGTGGTTGAAAATTGTTATTTTTACGGTTCTCATAATCAAGCATTATCTTTTAAAGAGGGCGATGTTGATTGTATTGCAAGGAAAAATATTTTTGAGGGTGCGCCGCTATATACCGGAATTTATCTCGGGCAAAACAGAATAGCGGATAATTCTAAAGAAAATAAAAATCCGAGCTGTAAAAATTTAATAGCGGAATACAATGTTGTTCGCGGCGCAAAAGGTTTTCGCGTAAAAAGCCCGATCAGAGTGGATAATGTTATTAACGCCATCGTCAGAAATAACTATTTTGAAGGATTTGATGATACGCATAACACGGGGGGAGTTACCATACTTGACGAAGTAAGAGGAAAGATAGAAATAAATAATAACATTTTGGCCTTCAGCGCGGATAAAGATATTTCATCCGGTGTATTTATAATGAATAAAGTACCGTCAGAAGCCCAAATGGTTATTAGAAACAATACTTTTTATCATTTGGCTAAGGATATAAACGGGAATTTAGACAAAAACGATATATTTGAAAAAAACATTATTTTTAAGTGCAAACGGTATTTGGCGCATGATAAAAATAATTTTTACGGCAATCCCCATTTTCTCAACGGGCTGCCAAAACAATTACCGTTAACATCCTTGCCGATAAAGCCTAAATTTGATGAATACTACTTTAAAGTAACCAAGTCTTTCATCCTTAAAAAAGATAGTCCGGCAAAAGATTATGGAGCAAAGATATTGTTAAAATAAAAGCATTATCGTTTAACATGGTTACTGCTACAAAGATAGCAGATATACCTTGACAGTAATGCGAATAAATATTGATACAATTATTAGTTTGTTTAAATAACGGATATGTTTCATTTATTATAAAGGATTAAATAAAAAATGGATAGAAAACTACTTATTTTGTTGAGTTTGATGATAGTTAATTTGAGCTTTGCAACGACATATTATGTAACAACAAGCGGGAATAACGCAAATGACGGTTTAAGTGAAGCAAATGCCTGGCAAACCATTAAATATGCGGTATCAAAGGTGAATGCAGGGGATAGTATATGGGTAAAAGCCGGTGATTACGGCAATGAAGAAATAAGGTTAAATGTTAGCGGTCAATCCGGCCGACCCATAGTGATAGAAGGCTATAAAACGGTGCCGGGCGATATAACTAATACGGATTGGTGGCATTATGGCAACGAATTGGATGCTTCTCAAATGCCTTTGTTGAACGGAGGAGATCGTTCCAAAGGAACGGCTTTTAACATCAATAACAGCCATTTTATCACCATAAAGAATTTTCAAATAACCAATTATTTAAACGGCATTCAAGCAGGATGGTCGCAGGGAAATTCCTACAATAATACCATAGAAAATGTGATTGCCGTTAATTTCGGAAAACTCAGCAGTAATCCGGATTATTATTCCGGCAAGGGAATTGTTTTTGCATACAGCCGTAATATGTTATTAAAAAATTGCACGGTCGTCAATGCGGCAGCAGAAGGAATTGATTTTGAGTATTCCGATAGTTGTTTGGTTGAAAACTGTGATGTCTATTGTGATCAGGGATTTAGCGGACAGCCTGATGTCAACGCCGCTACCGATTACTATCTGAATTTTAGCGGTAACAATAATGTGCTGAGAGATTGTTATATAGAAAGAGTCGGGGATCTGGATCATGGCGGAGCCGGTATAGGAATGAAAGAAAAGGGTGAATACAATCTCATTGAAGATTGCGTGGCAAAAAACCTAAAAAATGCAGCTTTCTATGTTAGGCATAGCGGTGTAAAATACAATACCTTCAAAAATTGTGTGGCAATCGGCGGAGAAAACGGCGATGGGTTTATCATCAGAGACGGTGCCGCCTATAATAATTATTACGACTGTAAAACGGAAGGCACCGGTTTATCGGTTGCCTTCTATTTTTCCGGTGAAGATGAAAACGCGACTTATGCGGGATATGCAAATAATTTTTACAATTGTATTTTTGAAGATACTAAAAATTATTTTATTTCTTATGGAAGTTCCTATGTGGATAAAGCGGCTACCGATAATCGTTTTATCAATTGTGTATTTAACGGTGCCGAATATTTATTCACTTCCAACCGGGATAATGAAAATAATCAAATGATAAACTGTATTGTGGCTAATGTAGGTGCCTATAATTGGCGAACCGGTAAAAGCATCAATATGGTTTATTCATATACCGATTTTTGGAATTTAGGCTTTGATCTTCCGCAGGATGGGCATACGACTTATGATAATATTTTACAAGCGGATCCCAAATGGATTTCTGCCGATAACGGGGATTATCATTTGGACCATTATTCCCCGTGCATTGATGCCGGCATTCCGGATACAACCGGCCTTAATCTTCCCGAAAAGGATTATTACGGTAATCCGAGACTATTCAAATCCAATGAACATAAAACAGCAACCATTGATATGGGAATTCACGAGTATCAGCAAAGTACGGCTATTCATGAAACAAACAGAAGTCCAAAGACATATAGTCTCGAAAACAATTTCCCTAATCCGTTCAACCCGACCACTACCATTCGCTTTACTTTGCCCGTCGCCGAGAAGGTTGAATTGTCCGTTTATAATATAAGCGGAGAAAAAGTAGCGGAATTAATCAATGATCATTTATCCGCGGGAATACATTCGATTCGTTTTGACGGAGCGGATCTGGCCAGCGGCGTATACCTTTATAAGCTGCATACAAAAAATTTTACGGAAATCAAAAAAATGATACTAATTCGATAATTTAATTTTTATAAAAATAGGATGTTTACAAAATGAGAATAATAAAAACAATAACGATTATTACTGTAATACAGATATTTTCTATGGTTTACGGTGCAACATATTATGTGGCAACAACCGGTAATGATTCCAATGACGGTCTATCGGAAAGCAGCGCCTGGAAAACAATAGAATATGCGACAAAACATATTTCCGCCGGAGATACTGTGTACGTTAAAGCGGGAACTTATTCGGGAGAAAATTTAAAAATTCCCAGCGGGACATCGAATTCTTCCACACTTTTTGAAGGCTATAAAAATATTCCGGGCGATGTTGCCAATATCGACTGGTGGGATTATGAAACGAACAGGGATTTAGACTCCACCAAAATGCCCTTGTTAGACGGCGGTAACCGCGCCACAGCAGGAACGGCCATACAGACTTCATCCTATACCATACTCAGAAATTTTCAGGTTACCAATTATACCGATGGTGTGAATACTTGGTCCGGCAGTTATTATACGATAGAAAATATAATTGTAACAAATATCGGAGATATCAATGACAGCTATTCGGGAACGGCTATCGGTATTTACTATAGTTCGAACGGTCATAATACGATAAGAAACTGTGTAGTACTTAACTCCGCAGCCGAAGCGCTTATGGTTTACAAAAATGACAACAATTTATTGGAAAACGTAAAGGTATATTGCGACGACGCTCAAAACACTTATGCCAATACGGATTACTATTTTGAAATTGAAAGTAACGATAATACAATCAGAAATTGTTATATAGAACGCGTCGGTAATTTGGAACATGTGGGCCATGGATTTTGCATTAAAGGCGACGGTTATAGCTATTCCGGGAATTTGTTTGAGAATTGTGTGGCGAGAAACTTGGAAGGCGGCGGATTTGTGGTAAGGCATCATGGCGTTACTAATAATGTTTTTAAAAATTGCACGGCATACGGGGCAGTAGGCTTTTTAGTGCGTGACGGAGCAAATCATAATAAATTTTATAATTGTAAAGCGGTGGATTGTAATAGCGCCGTTCGTTTTATGTATACGGGCGAGGATGATAGTAATCCCGATTATGCCGGCAATAATAATGATTTTTATAACTGTATATTTCAGAATTCAAAATATGTAATAGATTTTAATTCGTATAATGGATACTACAATAAATCAGCCGATAATAATCGTTTTATCAATACGGTTATAGACGGCGGAACGAACCTTTTTCAATGTAGCCGCACGAATAATAATAATGAAATAATTAACTCCATTATTACAAATGTAACAAATCTAAAATCGGGCAGTTATAATTTAGACGCCGTCTATACGAATTGTGATTTTTGGGACAACGGTTTTAGCACTCCGACAGGAAGCGATTTATTGGAAGCAGACCCCTTGTTTGTAGACACCTCCAATGGGGATTATAATTTATCCGCGACCTCACCCTGCATCGATGCCGGAACTTCGGATACTACCGGTTTATCCCTTCCTGAATATGATGCTGCGGGGAATGTGAGAATTGTAGATGGTAATGACGACAACGTGGCGGTTATAGATATGGGAATCTATGAATACAATTCATCTCCCGTGTCGATCGTGGAAAGCAGTATTGCCATGAGGGATAAATTTATTCTTCATAATAATTATCCTAATCCGTTTAATCCCAGTACAACCATACGTTTTTTTGTTCCGTATAATGAGACGGTTACTATTACGGTCTATAATATTTTAGGACAAAAGATTGCCGAATTATTAAACGATAAATTGGCCGCAGGTGATCATAAAGTTGTATTTAACGCCTTTAATTTGCCAAGCGGTATCTATTTATACAAAGTTTCCGCCGGAAATTTCAAATTATTTAAGAGAATGCTGCTCGTGAAATAATATGGTTTCGTTTTAGGGTATGAATAAAAAATTAGGATATAAATAAAACGATATGGAAAAGAATCATAATAATGCAAAATTAAAAAGTAAACAGGGTGAGAATTTTTACATTAAAAAGTTATCCGAGTCCGATGTTCATGCTCTTATAAAATTTAATGAAAATCTATCGGAAAAAACGCGTTCGCAATTTTTACCGCACCGATATGATGAAGACACCATTTTACAATTTGTTGAGCGTAATAAAAAGGGAATCGATCTTATTTATATTACCCTATCGGATAATAAAGTTGTCGGATATTTTTTTCTTTGGAAGTTCAATACGACTTTTCCCATTCTCGGTATCGGTATTGATGACGCGTACCAGGGGAAAGGTCTTGGAAAAAAAATGATGGAAGTGCTTATCCAGGATGCAAAAAGGTATAAAAAAGACGGGATTTTATTAACCACCGTATTAACGAATGAAACAGCCTATCAATTATATCTAAAAATGGGATTTAGATATCTCGGCGATATCGATAATATTGCCGGCGACGGTAGGGTTGTACGTGAGCGGAAGATGTTTTTACCGCTTCATGAGAATTGCGGCCAGCCTACGGATGATGATTTTGAGCCGCCCAATATCATAACGGGAACTGATACAGCGATTAAACGATAATCGCATTTTTAACCGAATTCATTTAAACGTAATTATATTTTACATTCATTCATTATTAAGGATGAACAAAAATGATGTGTTCTACCAATCGTAACATTTTTAGCGCCGTAATAATTTCATTATTGTTATTCAACATATCTCTTTTTGCTCAGGATACGGCATTGCAATTTGGCATTGATGGCGCAAAAGACAACTATTTAAAAAGCCCTGATGGAGATTATACGAGTGTTTTTACTATAGAAGCATGGGTAAAGCTGGATTCGGCAATTACCGGGAATCAAACCTTTGTTTCGTCAAATCATATCAAAATGATGAGAGACGGCGACGGGCATTTTGCTGTTTATGACGGCGGAAACGGCGTATGGCTGAAATCTAAATCGACTATTGCTGCAAGTAGTTCGGATACCGTAGATAATTGGGTACATGTTGCATACTCACAGAGTCAAAAAAATGGCGCAGGATTTGGTAAGTTGTATTTTAACGGTATCGCTGAAGATTCGTCCTATGCCGTAGGCGGTTATATATACACGATAATCATTGGTAATGACGCCGAGCCTTACAGTCCGCCTGATACAACCAATGACGACCGCTGGATAGGTTGTCTTGATGAATTGAGGTTCTGGAAGGTTGAACGAAGCCAAACAGAGATACTTGCAAATATGGGGCATGAACTAAGCGGATCGGAAAACGATTTGGAGTTTTATTATCAATTCAATGAAGGCTCCGGTGGAATGGCCAGGAATTTGATTGGCGGAAACAACCTAAGTTTATATAATATGGGCGATGACACATGGGTCGATGGTGTTTTTTACAGTAAGGGAAGGCCGGTAGCCAATGCCGGGGAGGATATGATCGTTCCGGCGGATAGCGCAAACAGTATAATTCTTGATGGAAGCGCCTCTAAGGATAAAGACGGTACAATAGAAAATTATTCATGGACAGAGAATGGTATGGAAATAGCTAACGGCGCTATTGATACGGTAAGTCTTGATCAAGGCGAACATGAAATCGTTTTAACGGTTACCGATAATGACGGGAAAACAGACAGCGATAATGTTTCCGTTTTTGTAATGTCTGCGGCATCCAATAGGTCAATTGAGTTAAACAATGGCACGTTGGATGAGTTACTCCTTGCAACAGATTTTGATATAACTCAAAAGAGTTGGACGTTAGAGTGCTGGGTTAAATTCAGAACATTTGATGATGATGTGGTTCAGGAATTACATCTTCTTGAAACCGCAGAAGATGGCCCCGGTAGTTCTACTCAATGGTACGTGCAAACCGAAGACCCCGATACGCATGTGAAAAGACATGTGTTATCCTCCAACGGGTCTGGATACGCTTTCGGTGGTACGGGAAAAAAAGAATTTGTTACTGATAAATGGTATCATATCGCCTTATCCGTTGACGGCGTTAGTCATACTTATGCGTGGTATATTAATGATGAATTAGATCGTGATAGTACTTCAATAACGGCAAACGGTCATCCTAATATGATGCCCAATGTTATAATTGGACATTTTAGGGATTTCAACCAAGATAATTTTTGGTCGGCTGCAATGGCAAAGTTTGACGAAGTTTGTGTATGGTATAAAGCGCGTACGCAAGAAGAAATAAAAAGTGATATGCGTGAAATAGACATTAATGCTGATGGTTTGGAAGCGTATTGGACTTTTGATCGTACGGATTTTAGGGAAGATGTAACGGGGCATGGGCATACGTTGCAAACAAACGACAGGGTTGACGTTACAAACTTATCTGACGATGTCCCTGATGTTAATAATGCTGTTAGCGAAGAATCAAAAATAATGCCTGAAGATTTTTCGTTACAACAAAATTACCCCAATCCTTTTAATCCAAGCACAACGATTAGCTATACGTTGCCAAGTCGTGAATATGTTACGATGGATGTCTATAATGTGTTGGGCGAAAAGGTAGCAGAGCTTGTAAACGGTACTCTTCCCGCCGGTTTGCATAAGGTCGTCTTTGAGGCCGGCAATCTGCCCAGCGGAATGTATTTTTATAAGATATCCGCCGGAAATTTTGTCGCTGTCAAAAAGATGTTAATACTTAAGTAAATAATAAATGTTCGTTTAATAGGTAAGTTGGTCGTCTGATATGTTAAAGCATTTGATAAATAATATTATTATGCATAAGAGTAAACAGATATCTGTTTCCGTTAAAACTTTTTTCTTTTTCTTGTTGCTTTTTAGTATATCAGGCGCTTCAACTTATTATGTAAATGTAAACGGTAGCGATTCAAATAGCGGTTTAACAGAAAAAAGCGCCTGGAAGACAATTAATTATGCTTCCGGTTTGGCGCAGCCGGGAGATACCGTCTTTATAAAAGCAGGGTTCTATTCCGGCGATAAAATTACTGTAGCGCATACCGGATACGCCGAATCGCCGATCGTTTTTCAGGGCTATCAAAGCATCCCCGGCGACAATCCTACCTTAGACTATCAACCGGGCGATTCGCTCGATTCAACCCTTATGCCGCTGATGGACGGATTAGACCGTACAAGCGGAAGAGCGATCGTGGCATC
>CAYRJN010000118.1:0-11746 GCA_964424545.1 uncultured Calditrichaceae bacterium | reverse complement strand
GAATAAGAAAATTTATGATTTTTTGGAAAAGAATTTACGAAAGAGCAATAATAACACTGCACAACAAAAAATATAGTGCATTTGGCAGATAGTCCTAATATTCAAGATGATAGCAATAAATAAATATAGCGCAAAAACAAAAAATTGGTGCTTTAAAATGCCAAACGCACCATATTCAATCCGTTGCGGGTAATTTGATAAATGAAAATTCGGATAATTATATTTTTAATTTAACGTCAAAATGAAAATATAAATCTATATAATTGCAGAAAAGGAATTGTATGGATATAAAAGAATTAAACCTGGGAAATATGTAAAGCAAGTCGAATATTCTTCATTTCTGCCTGTCAAAATTTCAAAAGAGTGGATTATTTCTTCCCCTAAAATAAATCATTTGTTATCCGAAGCAAATAGATTACTTGGTGAATTGAATGCTTTTTCTCAACTGATACCTGATGTCGATTTTTTTATAAAAATGCATATTTCAAAAGAGGCAACGACTTCCAGTAGAATTGAAGGAACAAAAACAAATATGGAAGAGGCTCTTCTAAAAGAAGATGATATAAATCCCGAAAAAAGAGACGATTGGAATGAAGTTCAAAATTATATTAACGCAATCAATTATTCCATAAAAGAATTAGAAAAATTACCATTATCAAATAGACTTTTAAAAAATACTCACAAAGTTTTATTGAAAGGAGTTCGTGGAAAATATAAATTACCGGGAGAATTTAGAAAAAGTCAGAATTGGCTTGGGGCAACTTTAAAAGATGCGATTTATATTCCACCGCATCATAATGATTTACCTGATTTAATGAGTGATTTAGAAATATTCTTGAACGATAATACTTTTTATGTTCCGCATTTAATAAAAATAGCCATAGCTCACTATCAATTTGAAACAATACATCCATTTCTTGATGGAAACGGGCGATTGGGAAGATTAATGATAACGTTATACCTTGTCAGTAATGATATTTTGAAAAAACCAGCATTGTATCTTTCTGATTTTTTTGAAAAACATCGAAACTATTATTACGATAATCTTATGCAAGTAAGATTAAATAACGATTTGGAACAATGGATAACATTTTTCTTAGTAGGGGTTATAGAAACCTCAAAATCATCAATACAAGTTTTTAAAGATATAATAAATTTAAAAGCTGATATTGAAAATAATAGACTTCCGAAATTAGGAAGTAAAATAGAAAAAGGCATTCATATACTAAAAATACTATTTGAAAATCCAATAATTACGGCAAATAGATTAGTAGAAGAAATGGAAGTAGCTCACTCAACGGCTAACAGATTATTGTCAGAATTAGAAAAATTAAATATAATTGAAGAATACACCGGATTTAAAAGAAACAGAAAATTTATATTTAAAGAATATTTTGGAATTTTTAACAAGGGAAATAATGAATAAAAACTATCCACAACAAAGGCTATACCGCATTTGCTTTCTTGTGCAACTTTGAAATGTCAGTGTAAAAATGTAACTTTGTTGTGTAATGAAAATTAAAAGTAAAAATAACGCAAACGCACCATATTCAGTCCGTTGAAAAGAAATAAACCTGGATAGAGTTTCTTTCCAATGGGACATAATTATTTTTGATATCTACTCGCTTTTCAAAAGGATCGCATCATCACTTTATAATTCATCCGCAAAACCTTATATCTCGGCTGATAAAAGATGAAAAGCAAGCCGAATATTTTTTAATTTTTACTCCGGCAAGCTCATACGGGTATTTCTTATCGATATTTTCTATTGGATATCAAATAGTGTTATAAAAAAATGCCTCGATAATTTATTAATTAACAAGGCATTAAAAACAAATATGTACGAGGAGGGAGACTCGAACTCCCACGTCCTTCCGAACACCAGATCCTAAGTCTGGCGCGTCTACCAATTCCGCCATCCTCGCAAATACAGAAGTGAAAGCTAATTTTTTTTCGGCAAAAAAGCAAAAATTATTTCATTTCGCAAGTTGAATCATTTCACTGCCCGCCAACAGGAAAGCGCCCACGCCGTAAACCTCGGTCATATTGCGCGTAACTTTTTTAGGATCGGCGCCGATAGGCTGCACCCAACCAAGTTTTCCGTCGGGGTAAACGGCCGATACCAAAACCTGCCAGGCTTTTTTTACGATAGGCAGATATTTCTTTTTACTCAACAAACCGTTATTAACGCCGTAAGCCAGCGCATAGCAGAAAAATCCGCCGGAACTCATTTCGGGATTGGGATAGCTTTGCGGATCAAGCAAGCTGGCGTGCCATGCGCCGTTTTCATCCTGTAAACTTGCAATTTTTTCGGTCATCTCTTTATAAAGATTTTCATAAAATAGGCGATATTTACTCTCTTTGGGCATTTCCCTCAGCATATTGGCCAAACCGGCTATCACCCAGCCGTTGCCGCGTCCCCAAAATATTTTGCACCCATTGTTTTCCCGTTTATCAAAATAGCGGCTATCGCGATAAAAAAGATGCTCTTTTTTGTCAAACAAAAAATCATAGGTTGCTTTATACTCTTTATCCATAAAACGCATATATTTTTCGTCGCCGCTGATCAAACTCATTTTTAAATAGGCCGGCGGAGCCATAAATAAGGCGTCGCACCATGACCAGCGCTCAAAGCTATGCTCATTTTTATTACGTAAATCAAGACTGCCCGGCGAAGGATTGGCAACCACCCAATCCAAACGCGCTTTGGCCGGTATCATCATCTTTTCCTTCTTTTTCAAACGATACAAATCCAAAAAAGATTGCAATACGACTATATCGTCGGCATGATACATTCTACAATAGGGCTGCCATGAATATTTTTTGCCGATTTTAAGCAACCATTCTGTATAGACGTCGCTATCAGCCGTTTCGGCCCAGCGCATCATGCCCACATATAAGGCGCCGTTTGGCCATGAAAGCCAATGATGTTTAACGCTATTAAAATTTTCAATTTGCCAATCGGCAACGGCCTTCATTACCGTATATACATCTTTTTTTCGTAATTTGGAAGAAAATTCGGGCGCAAATTTATCACCTTTTATCGCGGAATTATAGTCCGTATAATGGCGGTAATTTTTAAGCATCATCCATAATACGGAAGGTTTTTTATCGGGCGTATGATTTCTTACCACAAAAGGCCGCACATTATCATGTTGCGAGTGCGAAGTGAGCGGCTTATGAAACCAATCGCCCTCATCTTCCCCTCTTTGCCAACGCTCAATTTCGAAAACATCATTATACGGTTTCGATAAATACACAATGTCCGTATTGCCGTGATCAATCGCGATTCCGCCGGAGTAGTGCGGTTCGGGTTCGCGCTGCTCCTTTTCCTTGTCATAGCGGGGAAACCAGCTTCCGCCGCTGCAAAGCGTCTCATTCCGCCATTTCTTCCCGTCCCAACGGGCGTAGTTATAGAGATGTTTGGATTCTTCTGGAAGCGTTGTATAAACTATAACCGGATTTCCTTTTTTATCAACGGCCGCATCCCAAACCCAGGCTCTCACCCTGCTTTCATTGCCGTCATAAACCTTTGGGATTTTGTTTTGATCGATCGGCAGCGTTTCCATTGAGCCGATTTTATGGCCCGCCGCATCGTAAAATCGACCGTTTTCGTATTTTAAATAATAAATGGAATTGCAGGGTTCCACCCGCGGATGTCCGTCCGTAAATGCAAAATGAATAGTCGATTTTTCGTCGCTCGCTATTTTGACGTATGGACGATTACTCTTTGACGCCTTGGGTTTGGCAATAAATACTTGCGCTTTAGACCAGCTCTTTCCGAGATCGTCTGAATAGATAAACGAAGGTTTCCAGTCATATCCCCCGCGCGAGAAAAGATAAATCCTGTTATTTTCCCGGGAAAGCAAAATGGGATTGGTGTAGCACAATCTATCGCCCAAATTCAATTCTTTTAATTCAGAAAATTCGCCGATATTTCCCGCCTTTTGCGTCGTTGTATAATAAAGCGTACCGTTATGTTTGGTGAAAAAAGCCATCAAACGTCCGTCGGGAAGAAACAGCAGAGATGGCGTCGTATGATCGTCCTTTTGAAATTCAGGATAAATTGTTTTTGTAATTATTTTTTCGCTTTGATAATCATATCGGCCTATAATTATATCGCCCGCGGAGCTGGTCCAGCCGACATACATCATCCCTTTGTAGAAAACAGCCCGCGGATCGGAGAACCAGCACCAGGCGCCGTCGAGAGAAACGGAAAGATAATTTTCGGCGCGCAGTTTACCGTCTCCCGCCGCGGCATTTTCCATTTTCTGCGCAAAAACGGTTCCTCTAAAAACAATCAAAGCGGATAGACCAATGAATAATAAACACTTTTTAATCGCTAAATTACGTCCCGAGTCCATACAGTCCTCTTTGTATTTTAGAAATAAATAATTTTTTTATTGCGATATTCAGCAACGAGATAATCAGGAAACACCCTAACTTTCCTTACCCCGATTAAGCAACTTACCGACTATCCATAACGGACTATAATAAAAATTTACATTTTACCTAATCGCTCTTTGGTTATTTTAGCCACCAAACCGGCAAGGAAAATCAACCCGATCAAGTTGGGGAAGGCCATCAACGCATTGCCGATATTGCCGAGATGCCAGACAATATTCAAATAATTAAAATTATTGCCGGCAATGGGTGTGATAATTGCGCCAAAAAATAAAAAGGCAATAAAAACATAACGAAAAGGCATAACGACCTTATTACCCCCGAGATATTCGATACTTTTTTCGCCGTAATAAGACCAGCCAAGCAAGGTGGTATAGCCGAACACAAAGGATGCGAACGAAATTACAACGCCGCCCATTTCATAAGGGATCACCGTATTAAAAGCTTTTTGGGTTACCAAAATGCTGGTGATGTTGTTGGTCGCTTCCAATCCCTGCCAGGCCTGGGTTTGCATATAGGCGCCGGTAAGAACGATGGTAAGCGTGGTCATGGTATTAACCAAAATGGTATCGATAAAAACGCCGGTCATGGCAATCAATCCGTTTTTGGCCGGTTCGTCGGAAGCGGACGCGCCCTGTGCGATGGCCGCCGAGCCCAATCCGGCTTCATTGGATAAAAGACCGCGGCTGACTCCGTTTTGGATGGCGAGGCCCACCGTTGCACCCACCAGCGGTTGAAACCCGAAGGCGGAACGAAATATCAGAGCAAAGGCCGCCGGTATTTCCGAAAAATTAGCAAAAATAACCCATAAGGCAAAGAAGATATAAAATCCGATCATGGCGGGAACAAGTTTTTCGGACACGTGACCGATTTTTTTAATACCGCCGATAATGACAATCCCCACCAAAAAAGCGATAATCGCGCCGATTACATAATAATACAGCGCGGGAGCCTGCTGTCCGGCGACCCCCGAATGAAACACTTTATTGAACGAATTGGCCAACGAGGCGGTCATAGAGTTCGACTGCGCCATATTTCCGGTGCCTATTAAACAAGCGATTGTGCTGAAAATGGCGAATGCCCCCCCGAGCAAGCGGCCGAGTTTTTTGTTTTTCAATCCTCTGCTGACATAATACATCGGGCCGCCGGCCATGGTGCCGTTGGGCGCCACTTCGCGATAATAAACGCCGAGAAACCCTTCCGCATATTTTGTAGCCATACCGAACAATCCGGCTATCCACATATAGACGGGCGCGCCCGGACCGCCGATGGCGATCGCTGTGGCCACGCCGGCAATATTACCATTGCCCACCGTAGCGGCAAGAGCTGTCATCAAAGCGGCAAAAGGCGAAATATCCCCTTTTCCCGTATTTTCGGAACGAGATTCTCTGGAAAAAATCAACTTTAAGGAATAAAAAAATTTTGTAAACTGAATTCCCTTTGTCCTGAAAGTTAAATATAATCCCGTACCGAAAAGCAGGGCAATCATCGTCGGCCCCCACATCCATACATCTAACGCTCTCGTATTTTTTAACAGCGCATCAAAAAAACCCATTTTCATATCCTTATTGATTATTAATGATTAATAAAACATTGCATATTGTGAGAATTTTTTACATTCCAAATTTATTATACAATTATTCCAACATGTGCGCCCCACCTTGTCATTCCCGCCTGTTTTATGCGGAAATCCAAATCTTCCTATTCATGATTCATCGGATAATGACATATTGACGATTCTACTCGCCTATTTTTATTAATCCCTTTGTGAAGCTATGTTCTTTGCATTGGTTCAAGCGCTATGAGAAATTAGAAACGGATAAATTTTTCGATTCAACAATCCCATGGATTATCAAGTTTCGTGTATTGATCATTTTTATATCGTCGTATCTTCCTTTACAAATTCCCTAATACTCGTAAGAAATCAATGAACCGCTATTTGCGCTCGGGAGGATACTGTTTTAAGATACGATTGACAATATACTTGATATCCTCCTCGTCATAATCATCTTTATGAGCAATGCCCGAAGCAATCCCGCGCCATACCAATTCGCGCTTTTTGCGGTCTGCAAAATCTATGACCATTGTGCCTTCTTTATATTCGCTGACAACAGGGCCGCCGTAATACCAAGGTCCGTATCCATATCCCACATAAGCGACGTTAACTTTATTTTTATTATCAAAATAGATGGCCAGCATCAAATCGGCGTCTTTCTTATTATCCACAACTTTCAATCCTCGCTCGGCGAGCGTTTTCTCAATCATAATTTTTATACGCTCTAATAAAAAAGGATTACGCTGGCTTTTGGGCTTTAAATTGCCGTTTCGAATTTTGGCCCAATAAAATGTTTTATATTTTGAAAAATCCGTCCCCGGATTATAGTCGGATTTAACGGTGAGCGGATTACAGGCAATCAACATCATATTTATGATAAAAAACAAGGCTGCTTTTAACTTCATTCTTTAATTCTCCTTTAATGTATTATAAAATACGGCATAAGCCCGATTATCCCAAAGAACAAAATAGATTTCCTTTAGATTTCGAGCCTTTTGTAAAAATTTCGTTGATTCGTTTATCATTATTACGGCGCATCGGTCAAGCGGATAGCCGAAAATCCCCGTGCTTATTGCCGGAAACGCTATACTTTTCAGTTTATTTTTTTCAGCCAACGCCAAACTGTTGGCTACGGCATTTTTCAGCTTTTCATCTTCGTCTCCCTCGCCCATACGCGGACCGACGGCGTGAATAACAAATTTCGCCGGCAAATTTCCAGCTCCGGTAATCACCGCTCCGCCCACATAAGTTCCGCCTATGCGATTACACTCTTCTTGAATAGCGGGACCGCCTTTACGTTTTATGGCGCCGGCAACGCCCGCACCGAGAATGAGATGTTCGTTTGCGGCATTAACCACAGCATCAACGTTCATCTCCGTTATATCTCCCTGAACGACGATTAGGTTGCCTTTGCCCGTTTTAATGCCGTAAGCATTTTGCATTACCTTAAACCTATTTTTAGTATAATCTCTTTATTTTCTAATATTACAGCTATTTCAATCCGCCTCAAACAGAGACAACTTGCAAATTGTTTTCAAAATTACCGTTATGACCGCGGCAAATCGAAATATCGTTCAGCCTTCCCGTTAAAAAGCATCGCCGTATCCTTTTCAACCATATCTTTCGCTTTTTAAAACATAAAAAATAATGTACACCTTACCTTGTCTTAGAAGGAGACCGCCCGGGCCGGCGGCAAAAGCAATACCCGTTTTATTTAAATCGGAACGCGCCCCTTTGCTCTTTAAATTCCAATCGACGGCCTTCGGGTTGTTGTATTATGCCGCTAATTTTTTGTATGCGCACAATTTGAGGTTCCTTCTTTCGAAGAAATGACAAACGTCGGCGTTTATTCCCTTACAACCTGCCATTCCCGCCTGTTTTAAGCGGGAATCTTTTTCTACTTTTAGATTCTCCGATTCATTGGAAAATGAAAAATAGGTCGTTTTATCCCTTCACTCCTGTCATTTCAGAACGTTTCTATCGAAAACCTAAATCTTGCCATTTGCTACATTTAGATTCTCCCGTTAAATCGGACAAAGGCGCCTCCATGACGTTCGCTATTATCTTCATTAATTAATCTGCAAAGCTATGTTCAATCATTAGATCGGAGTTCACGCGAATAAACAATTTTGCCTTTTTTTATAGTATGGCGCACATTATTCATTCCGTAATTATACGGCAAAAAATCTATATTCGGAATATCGAGAATAATTAAATCCGCCTGTTTGCCTTGTTCCACGGAGCCGATTTTGTCATCCAAATCAAGCGATTGTGCGGGTATTAACGTCGTTGAACAGAGCAATTCATGCGGCAGCATTCCCATTTTTAACGCGGCTATGCTCCAAATAAGCTGCATATTCTGCGTTGCCGAACTGCCGGGATTATAATCGGTTGCCACGGCCGGACGGCAACCGGCTTCAATCATTTTTCTCGCCGCGGCATAATTGTCTTTACGCAGGAAAAAGGTGGTTCCGGGCAGTAAGACGGGAATCACATTGTTTTCGGCCATTGCTTTAATGCCCGCATCCGAGGTTTGTACGAGATGGTCGGCTGTCCGCGCCTTGATTTCGCCGGATAGTTCCGCTCCGCCGAAGGGATGCAGTTCGTCGGCGTGTATACGCGCTTTAAGCCCGTGTCTCGCGGCCGTTTCAAGGATATCGCGCGTTTCCTCAACCGTATAAACGCCTTGTTCGCAAAAAACATCGCAATATTCGGCCAGCTTTTTTTCGGCGACATACGGAATCATTTTATCCTTAATTAATTTTATGTAAACGGCGCGGTCATTTTGGTGCTCGTCGGGAATTTCATGGGCGCCGAGAAAAGTCGCTTTCATCTCCAGCGCATATTCGCGGTTTAATTCTCCGATAATTTCAAGGGACTTTATCTCGTCTTCAAACGAAAGGCCGTAACCGCTTTTAGCTTCTATGGTCGTTGTGCCGTATTCAAAAAAACGGCTGATCCGTTTGCGTGTAACCTCTTTTATTTGATCTTTAGAGGCTTCGCGAAAACGGCGCACGCTGTTGCGAATTCCTCCGCCCGCGGCGGCGATCTCTTCGTAACTTTTTCCTTGAATGCGCATAATAAATTCCGCTTCGCGCGTCAGCCAAAAAACGGGATGGGTATGGGCGTCCACAAAACCGGGCAAAACCGTTTGCCCCCGCGCGTCTATAACGACGTCGGCGTCGGGATAAGCGCCGCTCGTGATTACATCTTCTATGATATGATTTTTTATATAAATATGACAATTTTTTATATGCTCTATTCCGCCGTAGGGCATACTGTTTAACGGGGTGTAAAGATTGGTGATATTTTTAATCAATAAGCTCATTATATCTCCGATTTTCAATCGGCTGTTTATTTATACAAACGACGGAATTCCTCATACAGTTTATCCCTTGTGGCTTCGAGCGCCTCCGAAACCACTTTTGTATCGGCAATTATCGGCATAAAATTGGTATCGCCGTCCCAGCGCGGTACGATATGATAATGTAAATGCTGATCAATTCCGGCGCCGGCCGTTCGGCCGATGTTAATGCCCATGTTCAGCGCCTGCGGCTGCATAACATTTTTCATTGCCTGCATCGTTTTTTGCGCCGTCTTTTGAATATCAAGCAGCGTCTCGTCGTCAAGGGCGATATAATCATGCGTATGTTTATAGGGCGCGATAAGCACATGACCGTTATTATAAGGATATTTGTTTAGGATAACAAAACAGCGTTGCGAACGATATACGATAAGATTCTTTTTATCGTCGTTTTCTTTCGGCAAATCGCAAAAAATACAGCCTTTCTTTTCGTCAAGTTCGTTAAGAATATAGACCATCCTCCAAGGCGCCCATAACTGTTTCATAAATATAATCCTTTACATAAAACAGCCCGCCACCAATCGATGCCGGGCCGTAGAGTCGTTTCGTTTCATTTAATTGCTTTAGGGTAATTTAATCTTACTCTTCTTCCTTATCCTTTTTAGCCTGCTCAATTATTTTTTCGGCAAATTCAGCCGGCACTTCCTCGTAATGGGAGAATTTTCTGCTATGGATGCCTCTGCCCTGAGTCATGGAGCGCAGCGTAGTTGAATAGCGATAAAGTTCCGCCAGCGGCACCATCGCCTTTATAACCTGAAAACGTCCTTCGGCGTCCATGCCCATAATTTTACCGCGGCGGCTGCTGATATCGCCCATAACATCGCCCATATATTCTTCGGGAACGCGCACTTCAATCTCCATAATCGGCTCCAACAGAACGGGATTCGCTTCGGCAAAGGCCTTTTTAAAACCAAGCGACGCCGCCATTTTAAAAGCCATTTCCGACGAATCCACATTATGATAGCTGCCGTCAAATACGGTTACGCGCACATCAACCACCGGATAGCCGGCGATAACGCCTTTTTCCATGGTCTCGATAACGCCTTTTTCAACCGCCGGTATAAATTTACCCGGAATTACGCCGCCCACAATCGCGTCGATAAATTCAAACTTTTCGCCTCTTTTCATCGGCTCCAATCTAAGATGGCAATCGCCATACTGCCCGCGTCCGCCGGACTGCTTTTTATATTTTCCCTGCGCTTCGGCCTTTTTGCGAATGGTTTCTCTATAAGGAATTTTCGGTTCTTCCTCTTCCACTTCCACGCCGAATTTTTTCTTTAAACGCGATAAGATGATAGCCAAATGCAGCTCGCCGAGTCCGGAAACGATCGTTTGTCTTAACTCGGCATCTTGTTCATAAATAAAAGTGGGATCTTCTTCATGCAATACATGAAGCCCGGTGCTTATTTTTTCCTCGTCCCCTTTGGCCTTGGGCTGAATAGCCGTACGAATCCGCGGTTCGGGAAAGGCGATATCGTCATATATAATTTCTTTACCTTTTGCCGCCAAGGTATTGCCCGTATGGGTATTTTTCAACTTTACCACGGCGCCGATATCGCCGGCATACATTTCATCCGCATTCTTTTTATTTTTACCGTTAAGAACAAAAATCTGCCCGATACGTTCCGACGCGCCGTTGGACGCATTGACGACATCGTCGCCGCTTTTCATTTTACCGGAAATAATTTTAAAATAAGAAAGCTCGCCCACGTGCATTTCGGACAACGTTTTGAAAATAAATGCCGAAAACGGTTCGGATGCGTCCACTTTTCTGCTTTTCCCGTCTTTACCTTCTTTTTCGCCCAATTCATTTGGCGCAGGTACAAAATTTACGATAACGTCAAGGAGACGTTTTACGCCGATATTGGCCGTAGCCGATACGCAAAACACGGGAAAAACCTCATTGGCCGCCAAAGCCTTGCGAAAACCGCCGCGGAACTCATCTTCGCTGAGCGTGCCGGCTTCAAAATATTTTTCCATTAAACTGTCATCGCTCTCGGCGACGGATTCTATTAATTTGATATGCAGCTCTTCGGCTTTATCCGCCAATTCGGCCGGTATCGCTTCTTCGCTGTATTCGCCGCTGCCGTCCGTTTTAAATTTTAACATCTTCATCCTGAACAGATCGATCACGGAGTCGAAATTCACGCCGGTCTCCACGGGAAACTGCGCCAATACCACCTGATGACCGAAGCTTTCCACCAAACCGTCATAAACTTCGTCAAAATCAATATTATCCCTGTCCAATTTATTTACAATCAAAAAACGAGGCAGATTATTTTTTGCGGCTTCATTCCACACCATTTCCGTACCGACTTCAACCCCTGAAGACGCCGAAACCACGGCAAAAATCGTATCAACCGCCCGCATGGAGCCGACTACTTCTCCGAAAAAATCGGTATATTCGCGCGTATCGATAATAT
>CAYRJN010000117.1:0-11766 GCA_964424545.1 uncultured Calditrichaceae bacterium | reverse complement strand
CTGTTTTTCCTTGGTAAATTGGAACTTTACCCACAAGAAACCCAGTAGAGCCATCAATTTTTTATTAGTGTAATTCAACATTAATCAATTTGCAAAACTATGTTCTAAAAAAAACGTGCAAAATAATATTTCATGTGATCGTCAAAGTTTTTTTTCAAACTGCCAAAAAACGCGTTCTATTACGGCGTTTACTTCTCTTGAATAGAAACGTATGGGGCGCACCCAAGGAATCACGGCGCGCTCCAATTCCCATTCCTTAATATCTTGCAGACAGCGTTTTAAGAGTACGGCGCCGATACCCTGCCCACGATAACGTTCGATTGTTCCCATCGGGCCAAACCAGCCTGTGCCGAAATTATTGGCGTTATGAGCGGAAAAAGCAATGATTTCATTGCTCTTTAATGCCAGATGAATACTGATGGGCAGCGAATTAAATGTGTTTTTTACTTCCGCCGTCCAAGAGGGGAAATGCTTTTGCATAAAATTAATAATCCTGCTATAATCGTCGTAATCTGCTCTTTTAAAATCAACTCCTTTTTTCTTCCATAGCGCTTCAATTTGTTTCGTATTAAAATTCTGTGATTTGAGCGAGACGACCATATTGCTGGTGTCGAGATGTTGCAGACGCTCAAAACCCATGCTTTCGGCAAAGCATACGGCGGGCGTATAACGCGGATCGATTCCCGGCATAAAATAATTGCCGGGTACGCTGTAAAACCGTATTGTTTTGATTCCGCGGTGTATCATTATCCGTTCAATTTCGCTAAACAGTCTTTTGGCGATTCCTTTGCGGCGATACTTTTTTTCTACGGCCATCAATTTGATATAGCCCTTATCGCCTTCGGTAAGCGCATACATAAAACCGCTTAATTCTTTATCATTACGACTAATGAGCGTTAATTGCCTGTCAAAACGCGGATCGTCATATATTTTTTCTCTTAACAAGTTTTCACTCAGGGAGTCGTATTTAAAATTTTCGGATAATAAAACGAATACTTCATCAAAATCAGAGTCTAAAAAGTTTAAAATTTCCATTGACGGTATCCTTAAGAATAATTGACGGGGAAATTTACAAAATTTCAGGTTAATTGTTAAAAAAAAGAACATAACTTCGCAAAGTGATTAATGAAAAAAGTACGGGTAGAATCGTCAACGTGTCATTCCTTCGAAAGAAGGAATCTAAAATATTGTTTATGTGAACTATGTATAATTTCGAAATTACAAAATTGAGAATAATACATAAAATAAATGAAGATGTCCGAAATAGGTTGTTTTTTGAAATTCTTGTACCGTAAATTTAAGCGGCGTCATTAAGAATTGAAGTTCTTTGAGCGTGTTAAATTTTTAGCGATTGATATATTATTGTTTGGTGAAAGAATAAGGCTTTTAAACGGATGTAAAAGTTCTTGACATTAAAAAGGATATCTTCTAAATTAGGATAATTAAGCGGGAGTAATTCAGTGGTAGAATGTCAGCTTCCCAAGCTGGACGCCGCGGGTTCGACTCCCGTCTCCCGCTCAATAATTTTTTACGGCTGACCCGCCTCGGCGATAAATTAATCCGGAAAAACAAACAATTTGAACATTCACATTATAAAAGTAGTAAAAAAAAATACGCAAAATCTCTTTGTTGCCATCTTAACGCTGTCTATTCTGCTTTCCTGTGGCGCTAAAATAGAAAAAAATGAAGACACCGTCCGTCTTGAAGCCGGAAACTATTATATTAAAGGGAAAAGAGCCTTTCAAGCCGATTCCTTACGACGCGCTGAAGAAAATTTTCACCGTTCTTTGCAAGTGAACCCCCTTTTTGCGCCGGCCTATGAAGGACTTGCCCTGGTTGACTTGCACAGAAACGACTATGATAAGGCTGAAAAATTATTTAACCGCGCTCTATCTCTTGATGTAAACTGGATTCCGGCGGAAATAGGCCTTTTGCAGATAAAAGTTAAAAGAAAAGAGTATAATGCGGCCGTTTGGGAAAGCGAACGATTGAATAAAAAATTGTATTCGTCCGCTTATAACGACATCGTTAAAAAGAACTTGACTAACGAGATCAATTATTGGGGCCGTCTTGCGAAGCAGGGTCTGCAAACCGTTGAGATTGAAAAGTTAGGCGGTTGGCAAAGCGTTTCGGATATTGCAAAAGAAGACACCGTCAGACGCGCAGAATTTACGGCCGCTTTGGTCGATGTTTTTTCCGAGCCTATTTACCATGTTAAAGCAGTCATTCCTACTCCGGCTGAAGATATTTCGGAAAATACCCTTTATCACGAGCAAATCGGCATTGCCATGAAATACGGCCTTGTGGAGCCCTATCCCGATAATTTGTTTCGGCCGCGGCATGCGCTAAAACGGGCGGAAGCCGCTTTAATCCTGTATAATTTTATAAAATTGATTGGCAGGCTTACGGAAAAAGCAAGCGATCCCTGTAAAATCATCGATATTGATATTCAATCGCCCATTTTTAATCCTATTTGCTCAATTGTAAATTCCGAGATTATGACCTGTACTGAAAAAGGGGCCTTTAATCCGCATAGAACGCTTTCGGGTGGGGATGTTTTACGGATTCTTGTCCGGGTGAAAAATTATATTGATTCGGAGTTTTAAAGCGCCCGTCCTTTCCATTTGATTTTTACGGGAAATAAAAAATAGACGGAAAAAAGTAATGTATAAATAATATAAAAGCCTTCAAATAGTATAAAGTAGGTTTTTAACTTGTTTAATTTAAGTTTTTCGAGGCTGCCCTTAATTGTTTGATAATCCGATATAAAGACAAAAAAAAGCAATAGGATAGTTAACGGATTTAAGGGGTTGATTATCAATGTTATTAAAAGTAGTAAATGGGCAATGAACGAAGTTAACATTAAAAAATATGCCCATGGCCGGGTGGTTTTTCCTCCTTTAATCCATCGCAAACGCTGTAAAAAAAACGCTTTAAAGGAATTCAGCGGATAGCTGAAAATCGCTGCACGCGGATCGTTAATATATTTTATTTGCCAGCGGCCTGATTTTTCAATAGCTCTTAGCAGGGCGTAATCTTCCGTAACGGAAAAACCGATCTTTTCAAAGCCGCCGGTTTCATGATATGCTTTTAAATTGAAGGCAAAATTATTGCCCAGAACCGTAATCGGTTTTCCGGCATTTCCGCTAAAACGCGCTATGGCCTGAAGAAAAAACCAATCTAATGTTTGTACTATGTGAAATACTTTTTCTGTTTGGTTCGATTGAATGCCTGCAAAGGGATAAAGAGAGGTTAACGATCCGATTAATCCCGTATTGTCGTCGAAATAAGCCGTAATGCTGTCTATCCATGTGGGCGGAACGATGCAGTCGGCGTCGGTAATTAAAACGAGATCGCCCTTCAATTTTTGCAGTGCTTGCGCCAAAACATTCATTTTTCCTTTTAGTCCGGCATGTTGTTTTTCGATGCGCGTGTAATGGAAATTATGGAAATTATCACAAAAAGTTTTTGCAATGATTGCGGAGCGGTCGCTTGAATCGTCGTCCAATATAAAAACGTCATACATTTCGCTGTCGTAATCCTGTTCGCTTAACGCTTGCAGACATCCTCTTAAAAAATTTTCCTCATTGCGGACGGCGATTAATACACTAACTTTATACTTTTTTGAATTATTTGTTTTTTTCGGGTGACGAATAGAAAGCAAATATAAAGCGCTGAGAACGTAAAGCGCGCTAAAAGAGAGCAGAAAAGTTGTTAACATGTTTATCTCTGTCATCGCATTGCTTCGGATTTTGTTCCGCCCCAATTAAAACGTTTAATTTGTCCCATGATTCCGAATAAGACGACATAGGGAATGTGTAAAATTTCGCCTATTAAAAAAACGTCCATACTACGTAAATCGTGTAATGTTCGGGCCGCTTTGTTCATAAAAAGAAAATCGCTTATGCCTTTTATTAGCAGAGCCGTCAGCGCATAGCGAAACAAATCGCCTGAAAAAAGCCCGAATAAAAGCCCGAATAAAAGCAATACATTAAAAGTGAAATATAGGAGTAAGCCCAGCGATACATTTTTAGGATAGAGCAATCCTTTGCTGGCATAACGGATGCGTTGCTGGATGAATTTATCTATTGTCGCAGGCGGATCGTTTTTTACTTGAGAATTTATAGATGTTACATAATTGATGGAATAGCGGTTAAATTCGCGCACTCTCGTTAAAAACAAATCGTCGTCGCCCGATAAAATATGTTTATATTCTCCGAAACCATTCACGTCTTCATACAGTTTTTTTCGATATCCCATATTAGTGCCTACGCAAGTCAGCGGTATTCCGATTCCGGTAGAAGCGGCGGCGACGGCGGCATGCGACAGATATTCCAGCGCGAGCAGTTTTTTGGGGATAGAATAGGTCGGTTCAATATTATAAGGAGCGTAGCCGATGATCATATCCGTGCTGTCCGTAAAATGAGCGTTCATTTCGTTGACCCAATTGGGAGATGGCCGCCCGTCGGCATCGGTAAGAAGAATAATCTCACCCTTTGCTTGCTTGATTGCGGTGTCGATAGCGCGCTTTTTCGGGGCGAAGTAGGCGAGAATGTCGGTAATGGTTATTTTTTTTATCCGTTTATCTTTTTTGCGATATATGTCGATCAATTCTCCCGTTTTGTCGGTAGAGCGGTCGTCAACAATGATAAATTCCAAATTCTTTTTAGGATAGTCTTGCGCCAGCAAAGCCTCTAAACATCCGCTAATGTTATCTTCTTCATTATGAGCGCAAACAATAACCGAAACGTTTGTTTTCTTTTCCGAAATGTAGTGTTCGTTTAGATGGTTAAGCCCTCTGCTTAAATATCCGATTATCAGAACATATAAAGTAAGAAAAGTGAAAAGAATAATGATAAATAATTCAAACATATAAAAATCCGATGATTTTATTTAAAATTAATTCACATAATCTACGCTTTCAGAGAATATTAATCAAAAACTTTCCGTCCGATTGGGAATTTTAATTCAAATAATTGCGTATTTGATCTAATCAAGCAGGGTAGGCCGATGAAAA
This sequence comes from uncultured Calditrichaceae bacterium, assembly GCA_964424545.1. Lineage (GTDB taxonomy): Bacteria > Calditrichota > Calditrichia > Calditrichales > Calditrichaceae > JAUVIB01. The sequence continues at coordinate 6,749 of CAYRJN010000117.1, read as the reverse complement.
AAGTATTAATGATAATTTTGATGGTTATATTTGGATTATCATGTTGTTATAATGAACAAAATATGTTAAAGGTAGCGTCGATGAAATATAGATATACAAATCATTTGATAAAAGAAACAAGTCCTTATTTATTACAACACGCTCACAATCCTGTTGATTGGTATCCATGGAGCGATGATGCATTTAATCTGGCAATACAAGATAATAAACCTATATTTTTGAGCGTCGGCTATGCTTCGTGCCACTGGTGTCATGTGATGGAACGTGAATCATTTGAGAATGAAGAGATAGCCGCTTATTTGAATAAACATTTCATTTGTATTAAAGTGGATAAAGAAGAACGGCCCGATATTGACCGCTTATACATGCAGTTTATTGAGATGATAAGCGGTTCGGGAGGCTGGCCAATGACAGTATTTCTAACGCCGCGACAGGAACCCTATTTCGGCGGCGCCTATTTCCCGCCTGAAGACCGATATGGGAAACCGGGATTGAAAAAAGTTTTACCCTTTGCGCTGAATTATTACAAAAAGGATAAAGATAAATTGCAGCGCAGCATTAGGCAGGTACTTGAGGCATACGGGCAGATTGAAGGATCTCCCGATTCACATCATGTTCCGGCGTTAAGTGATTTCACCGCTGCCGTGCAAAAGCTTTCGATGTTTTATGAGCATAAATATGGCGGTATAGGTCATGCGCCGAAGTTCCCCGCTGTTCAAGTTTTATATCTTTTTTTGTTTGAGTATAATAATAGTCGCGATAAAATATATTTGGAAATGGTTGAACATACATTGAAGAATATGGCAAACGGGGGGATTTATGATCAACTCGGAGGCGGTTTTTCCCGCTATTCAACGGATGAGCAATGGCTTGTGCCGCATTTTGAAAAGATGCTTTATGATAATGCTCTGCTTTCCGAATTATATTTTGATACCTTTACGATTACAAAAGATTCGTTTTATTTGAATATCGCTCTTGATATCTTGAGTTTTGTTAAGCGCGAATTGCGGTCGCCCGAAGGCGGCTTTTACAGCAGATTAGACGCCGACAGCGAAGGGAAAGAAGGGGAATATTATATTTGGACAAAAGATGAGATTATTAAAATTTTAAGCGGTGAAGAGTCTGATATTTTTTGTGATTATTATGATATAACGTTCCATGGTAATTTTGAAGGGCGAAATGTTTTGCATGTAGTTTCTACGGTAAAAAAATTAGCGGAAAAATATAAACTTCCGGAAAATGAAATAAAACGCATCCTTAACAACGGAAAAAATAAATTGTTCCGAGAAAGGGATAAACGCGCTAAACCTGCCCGTGACGATAAGATTATTACAGCTTGGAATGCTCTAATATTGTCTGCCTTTGCAAAAGCGTATCAACTTACCGGTAAAGAAGAGTATAAGTTGATTATTATCGAAAACATTTATTTTGTTCGACGACGCCTAATCAAAAATGGAGAACTTCAGCATACTTTTACATCGGGTAAAACAAAGTATTTGGCTTTCGCCGACGATTACGCTTTTCAAATTAAGGCATTATTGGATTGTTATGAGGCGCTGTTTGATGAATCATACTTGAAGTTAGCGCTAAGTCTGTCCGGAAAAATGACGGATAATTTTTTCTCCGAAGAACAGGGCGTTTTTTATTATACTTCAAGGAAGCAGATACCCTTGTTAACTCGTTTAAAAACGGCAAACGATAATTCTCTTCCTTCGGCAACGGGTGTAATGTTAATGAATTTACTACGGCTTTCGACGCTCCGATTTGAAGACAATTCGCAAAACATAATTGAAGGAATTTTCAGAAAGAATGCGGATAGTATGCTTAAGAGTCCTTATAGTTTCAGCTCCTTCTGGCAAGCGTTGTATGTATATCAAAAAGGAGTAAACGAATTGGTTGTCGTATATGATATCGTGCAAAATACACGTCCTTTTTTGCGTTTAATAAATGATCATTATATACCGGGAAAAGTGGTGCATTTAATCGAAGAAAGAATTCATTTAAAATCTTCTATTCCGAGAAAAATGGTAAAAGGAAGGGTTACGGTATACATTTGTAACAATTTTTCCTGCAGCGCGCCAATAACAAAATTATCGGAATTAAAGGAAAAATTAATGTAACTAAATGTAAATATTGTGTTTTTACAAAAAAATCATTAAATTAAAGGCAAATTAAATAAATTTAAAAATTCTATTTTTTTTTAAACAATGTGACATTAGCCACTAAAATTGTTGGCGACTTAATTAAATTACCGGTTGGAGTGACTATATATACAAATTTCTTAGGTTCTATATACGGGAAATAAGTGAATAGTGATATATCTATTGGAAATAAAAAATGAATATAAAAAAACAATATTAAGGAGATACAAATGAAAAATCTTAAATTGTTACTATTATCAATTGGTATCGTAAGCTTTATGCTTATGGGGTTGGTATACGCGCAGGAAGATCCTGCCGTTACGGATAGCCTGAATGGAGCGGCGGCTTTGTCCCTCTTGGAAAAAGATTTGCAGCAAAGCAAGGCGGCGCTTGATATTACACCGCCAAGCAGCGGTAACGACGTTGTTATACCGCCCTTAAATAATGCTGTAAAAGGTTTAAAGTCTGCCGTAAGCTGGGACGGCGGCGGCGACGGCTACAGTTGGAAGGATGCGGCGAACTGGTCGGGGGATGTTGTGCCGACGGTGAACGATACGGTGACACTGGTAAACGGCAACGCCGTTCAACTTTTGGACACAACCGCTTACTGCTATAAGCTTATTATTGAAAACGGGGCGAGTTTGACTATCGGCTCACGCACCTTGAATGTGGCCGACAGCGTTCATATTCAAAGCGGCGGCAGTTTAAATCTTTCCGGCACCATGTATGTAAGCGGCGATTGGCTTAATGAGGGTGATTTTACGGCCAATAACGGGTCGCGTGTTTATTTAAACGGTACGGGAACGCATACAATCAGCGCTTCGACGTTTTATAATTTGGATTTTCAAAATGCCACAACGATTACGGCTCAAGGCAATTTGGTTGTTAACGGTGATTTAAGGATTGCAAACGGCGTTACTTTCAATCCTTCGAGTTATGATGTAACTATCAGCGATGATTTTGAAAACGACGGAACATTGCAGCTTGGTACGGGGACCTTTTATTTTACGGCAACGGAATGGCAGAGTATTTACAGCAATCATAGCGGCAGCGCTCCGGGAACATTTAACTTTAATAATGTGGTTATTAATAGTTATGTGGGCGTATATGATACGTTGAGCATAAACGGCGATTTTACAATACAAAGTCATTATGTTATGTTGTTGAATTATAATCTTACTACGCCGAGTTACGGTATTATTAACGGTAACGGCGGTACCTTTACACTCGGCGCAAACTGCGCATTGTATATCCGTACAACCATGAGCAACGGTTCCGGCGGATACGATGATAATTTTCCGAATGGTTTTAACACGGTGGACCTTGCTTATGGAACGAATTCTTCTATTGTATATTATCAATCAAATAGCGACCAACTTATTCGGGCCGTAGATGCCGACGGCGATCAAATTATGTATGGTCGTATACAGGTTTTGGAGCTTACGTCCGGAGCGGCCTATCCGACAAAGAGCCCGCTCGGCAATTTGGATATTAATAACTACTTTTTTATCGGTTCGAATGTGACCTTTGACATTACATCGTCGAATTATAGTATGAATGTAAGCGGATATTGGTACAATAACGGTAGTTTTACGCCGCGCGGCGGTACCGTTACGCTTGACGGATCATATCAGCAAATACGCGGCGATAATGCGACTACATTTAACAATCTAACGATTACGGGAGACGGCGGTAAAGTTTTAATTCGCAATACCAATGTGAATTCCGCTTGTACGGTATTGAACGGCGTATCTTATTTAAACTTACAAGATTACACCTTAAGCGGTGGCGGAAGTTCGTCATTCAGTCTCGGTTCCAACGTAACTATGTATGTTCGCGGCGGTAATAATTTCCCTTCTTTTAATTCCTACAGCATAGATGCCTCTTCGACCGTACGCTATGATATGACCGGAGCTCAAACGGTTAAAACCGGCATATCTTATGGTAGTTTGATTTTTGACAACGGCGTGAAGACGGCGGACGGATCGAATTATAATTTAACCGTAAACGGTAACTTAATCATTACCGGCGACGCCACGCTGGATTTGTACGACGGATCAAATCCTTTTACTTTAAACATTTACGGTGTATATAATAATGACGGTATTATTGATATGGATCAATCCACCATTAACCTGCTTGGGTCCTCTGATGTAACCTTTGAGCCCGGCGGCGATACGCGTCCGCTTTATAACTTGGTGGTTAATAAGAGCGGCGGAAAGGCTACTCTGGTACAAACTTTGAAGGTGGACGGCAGCCTGACCCTTTCGCAGGGTACATTCGGAATGGGCAGCTATAATGCCAATATTTACGTAATCGGCAACTGGACGAAAACCTCATCGGCGACCTTTGATCACGGAACGGGAACCGTATATTTTCAAGGAACCTCCCAAACGATTACCGGAACGGGGAGCGATGATTTTTATAATATCGATATATCCGGCGGCACAAAAACATTGGGCGCCGCTCTCGACGTTAATGGTAATATTACAATCCAAAGCGACGGCGCTCTTGACGTATCGTCGAGCAATTATCAGTTGAATGTGGGCGGAACGTTTAATAATAATAACGGCGGTAGGTTTTATTCTCAAGCGGGAACAATCGTTTTTGACGGTACGGCCAATGCCAATTTTTATGTAGGAACGCAGGACAGCGTATATAATTTCACCTTGAATAAAAGCGCCGGGGCGTATTTAAATGTCGATGAACAAGATTTGCATGTCGGCGGAAATGTATCCATTACAAGCGGCGAGTTACGCTTAGGTTATAATAACGCCGGTAATTTACAATATACCGATATGGTTGTTTGGGGCAATTGGACATGCAACGGAAGTTTTCGCGCCACCCAACCCGATACCATATTTTTTGTTTCCAGTTCGGCGCAGACTATAACGGCAACCGGTTCCGATGATTTCGATAATGTGGTTATTAAGGGAACCGGTACAAAAACAATCAATTCCAATGTGGATATAAACCGTTCTTTAAATATTGAATCGGGAGCGACGCTTGTTGTCAGCGGCTCCAATACGATGAAAGTGGGTCGGGATTTTATTAACGACGGAACGTTTACGGCCAATACATCAACCTTGGAATTTGATGAATACGCCGGCTGGAACCCTGTTCGTATTAAAACGAACGGTAGTAATATATATAATTTGGTAGAAAATACTTATGGCGCCGGTTATCAACTTGATTTGCAGGATGATCTGACCGTATTAAATGATTTAACTATTAATCAGGGTATACTGGATGTTGAAACAAGCAATCGGTCGATTTCAGTAGGGGGCTCTTGGTTAATAGCAAGCGACGGTAATTTTTATAGAAGAAATGGTCTTGTAACTTTTACCGGTTCCGGTGCGGGCACGAATGAAACGATTACAACAAATAACAGGCCGTTTTATGATGTTACGATTGACGCGAATAATACGGTTTATAATCTTGGCGACGCGTTAACTTTATCCGAAGATTTAAACATAACGAATGGGACGCTGGCTTTAAACGGCAATGATTTATATATGGGCAACGGCGCCGGCGACAGTTTGGTAATTGATGATTCGTTGGTTGTTGACGCCGGATCTCGTTTGCGTTTGGCCAATACGGCGGCCTTAGTTGTGAATAACGGTGCTTATATTGACGTTGTCGGCGCCGATGGTAATCCGGCGGTTGTAACCAATCAAGGCGCGGGAAGCTATAGTTTTGACGTATTAAGCGGCGGGAATATTGCGGCGCAATATTACACCTTTGAATATATGGACGCCGACGGTATTAATGTACAGAGCGGCGCAACAATAAATACAACCAACCGTTTCATTAACGGTACTTTTACAAACGGAACTTCGGGCGGCACTATGCTGACCGTTGATAATAATCAAGATTTTTCATCAGCCGGTTTGGGAACAATTAGCGGCGTCAGCTTCCCGACTAATCCCGGCGGTACCTCTTACAATGTGACGAAGAATGTTGATCAAGGTAATTTTGACTTTGTCGACGCTTCGGGAACATTTCAGGGCGCAAGCTATGAAAACGATACTTATAGCCGTATCGGGTGGACATATAGCTCTTCCGAAGTAACATGGACCGGCGCCAACAGCTCTGATTGGGATACGGGCAGCAACTGGTCGACCGGTTCTGTCCCTACGGCCGGCAATAGAGTTACCATTCCTTCGGGAACAACGTATTCTCCGGTAATTACTTCGACAACGGATAGTTGTTTCCACTTAACTATCGCCAGCGGCGCAACGCTTGCTCTTGGGAATACAAGTAATGCCGGTCAACTTGTCGTTACCGGCGATCTGAACCTGAACGGTACGCTGGTTTTCAGTAATGCCGCCGATACATTGTGGTTGGAATCAAACTGGGCAAATGCCGGAACGTTTACGCATAATAATAATGGCGCCGTCGTATTTACGGGGAGTAATGATCAAAGTATTGCCTCCGGCGGGACAGGCAGCGGTTATACCTTCAGCGATTTTGTTGTAAAAAAAGCAGGCGGTAAAGCAATCCTTGCACAAGCGGTTAAAGTTGACGGCAATCTTTCCATTATTGACGGCGATCTCGATGTGGGAAGCGGTAATTATGCCATAGAGGTAGGCGGAAACTGGTTAAAAG
>CAYRJN010000116.1:0-11792 GCA_964424545.1 uncultured Calditrichaceae bacterium | reverse complement strand
CACATCATCGTATTTTTTACTTAGTTCTTTATTGCCGTTAATAAATTTCCGTAAATTTGCTTCCTCATCTCTCTTTTGATTAACGAGTTGCAAACGGCGCATACCTTGCAGTTTTCCGCGATAATTTTTTTCCGTATTAGCCAATCCTTTAATTTTAGAAAGATGTTTTAACATCACGCCGCGGTCTTCGGCGCCAATATCCTCCATGGTTTTGATCTGCCATTGATACCAATCAACGACAAAGGGCATCCGAATATGTTCTTCATAATCCAGAAAATATGAACTTCGGTTTCGGTAAGTCCTTCCCGGATAACCAAGAATGAATACAAAATCTTCATCGTTGACGCCTTATGGCGAAACCTTGAGATATTTTTTCGGTTTTAAAGGAACGTTATCTTTTGAATACTCCGCCGGAGAACCGTCCGGCGCCGTATAGACGCGCAGCAGGGAAAAATCGCCCGTATGGCGCGGCCATTCCCAATTATCCGTTTCGCCGCCGAAATTTCCGATTGAACGGGGTGGAACATAGACTAATCGGACATCTTTAAAGTAGGAATAGACAAAGAGAACATAGCTTTTGCCGATAAACATTTCAGCGACTTCGGCTCGTAGCCCTTTATTTTTTTCTTCGATTTGCTTAACCAATTCTTTGCGTTTTTTGTCGATGGCTTTGCGTCGTTGCGTCGGAGACATTTTATTGTTAATGACGGAAAGAACATCGTTGCTGACATCTTTATACGATTGCGTGATACGAATTGTATATCCTTTTGCAATAATTTCCTCGCTGCGGTTACGGGCGATAAAACCGTTTTGAATATAATCATGCGTTTTATCGCTCGCCGATTGAGCGGCTCGGTATGCGCAATGATGGTTGGTAATAATTAAACCTTGGGGAGAAACAAATGAACCGGTGCAGCCGCCGATTTTTACTATAGCATCGATAAGACTCAAATTATTACCGTTGTAGATATCTTTTACGTCAATTTTCAGTCCTTTGTCTTTAAAGTCGATTTTACTAATCTCGTTAAGCGGATACATACCTTCATCAGGCGTTTCGGCTAAAGCTGTGAAAATAGTTATTGTAAGAATTAAAATGATATTAAAAAGGCGCAATATATTTTCCCTCTTTGTATGAGCGTTTACATTTATCCGTAATTATATTTAGCATAAATACAAATTAACTTTTTATTACTCAATTATCAACTCGGGAATTAATTTATTTTGTCCATTTTGTTTGCTTGATAAGCGTATTTTTTATATTTTGCCGTTGTAATTAAAATATTTTTTTTTTACAAACAAAGAATCCTAAAAATTTTAATCAATATATAAAATTGGGATAGCTCAAAGCGTCTTTGATCTTTAGCTATATGGCTTAATGAATTTATAAAACCAGGGAGACAAGAATGACAGACCTAAGACGATTTCCGCGAAGATATCTTTTTTTCTATTTACGCGTTTTTGACCAGCTTAACGGGAATCTTCTCGGTTATTTATCAAATATTAATCAACAGGGACTAATGTTGACCAGCGATCTTCCTTATAAGCCGGGACAGCTGCTTGATATGAAAATGACCGTTCCCGGTAATATGACCGAAAATAATATGATTCATTTCAGTGCCGAAGTTGTTTGGTGTAAAAAAGACGAGCAAACCAATTATTATGACAGCGGCATGGTTTTAACCGATATCAGCCATAAAAACGAAGAGCTGATAAAAAATTTAATCACGCGTTTTACCAAACCCGAAAAAGAAATATAATCTTATTATACCGATGTATAAAGCGCTATTCCCGCCTTTGGAAGTCTATTTATGAAATTCAACCAACGCTTAATTGAAGGCCGTTTAATCAAACGTTACAAACGTTTTCTTGCCGATGTCCTTCTTCCCGATGGAAATACAATCACTTGTCATTGCCCAAATTCCGGCAGTATGAAAACCTGTACGGGTGAAAATTGGCCGGTCTTGTTGAGTAAAAGCGATAATCCTAAGCGTAAATATGCGTATACATGGGAAATGGTTCATAACGGGCGTTGTTGGATCGGCATCAACACGCATCTCGCCAATATCATTGCTTTTGAGGCTATTAACGACGGTATCATAAGCGAATTGCAAGGCTATGATATTATTGAACGGGAAAAGAAATACGGGACGAACAGCCGTATTGATATTTTACTGCATAAGGGCGATGCAAAGTGTTATGTTGAAGTTAAAAATGTAACCTTGGTGGAAGAAGATGGATATTACCGTTTTCCCGATTCGGTTACAACGCGGGGATTAAAACACTTAAAAGAGTTGCGTAAAATTGTAAAGGTCGGCGGGAGGGCTGTGATGCTTTATGTAATTCAGCGCAGCGACGGTTCTATTTTCAAAGCGGCCGACCATATTGATCCCGATTACGCGAACGAATTAAAAAGCGCTTATGAAGACGGCGTTGAAATTATGCCCTATTTGGCCGATGTCAATCCGAACGGAATAAAATTGATTAGAAAAATAGATTTTTCATTGAAATAAAAAAAAGCCTTCCGCAATTTAACGGAAGGCTTTGACCATTCAATTAATGGTTTAATGATGATGATGTCCTTCGCCATGAACATGTCCGTGTTCCAATTCTTCCGCCGAAGCGTCTCTTACAGACATTACTTCCACATCAAAATTAAGTTCAACGTCGGCTAAAGGATGGTTTAAATCGATAGATACATCATCGCCCGATACATTGGTTACCGTAGCAATTCTTATCCCTTCATTGGTCTGAATCTGAAATTGAACGCCTTTCGCTACATCATTGGGATTGTCAAACTGGCTAAGAGATACGTTCTCAACCAGGTTTTCGTCCCGCAATCCGTATGCGTCTTCCGGTTTGATATTAGCGTGAAATTTATCGCCGATTTCTTTACCTTCCAGCGCTGTTTCCAGTCCAGGAATCAAATTACCGTTACCATGGATATAGGATAAAGGCGCTTGTCCTTCGGAACTATCCAAAACATTACTGTCATTGTCTTTTAAAGTGTAATGAATTTCAACAACTTTGTCTTTTGAAATTTTCAAAATTTTCTCCTTATGTTAAAAAATTGGCCGACTCATTAAAAATCAGCGTTTTTATTTATATAGGTTAACGTATAATTAGATTGTTATGTTCCCTTAATCAAATAGTTTATAGTATCGGAATTTCAAAAAATAATCTATTTTATATGTTTTCAGTATTATTTTTGTGATATCTTCATTTTTTTCGTTTCGAACTCGCATAATGAGGAAGAGAAATCTTAAAAGTAAAACAAAGATAGAATCGTTCACCTTATGGGAATACTATAGTTTAAGATTTCTTTCCGACAAACCGGAGAAATAACAATCTATGTCATTAATACCTCTATTTTTTTCGATTGATTAATCTCAACGGTCTTCACTTGATATAACTCTTGATCCTTCATTGCGAATATCCTGTAGCGGCACACTTACGCTCTACGCGCTTAAGATCGAAAGCGTGAATGGCGCCGTAAAAAATCTAAACAGGTCTGTTTTTATCTAAGATGTATTCAATAATTTTTTCTACGCTCATGCCTTCCGCTTCGGCGCGGTATGACATCACCAAACGATGCCGTAAAACCGGTAAAGCGAGCGCATGAATATCGTCCATATTGGGTGTGTAGCGATTTTGCAAAATTGCTCTCGCTTTGGCGCCGAGAATCAAATATTGCGATGCGCGCGGTCCGGCGCCCCAGCGTATCCATTCTTTAATATTTTCGTCGGCAAATTTGGAATTGGCCCGCGTGGAAGAGACCAGTTTCACAACATAGTCAACGATATTATCGGCAACCGGCGTGCGTCTGATTAAATCCTGAAAACCAATAATACGCTCTTTGTCAACAATAGTGGTTAGTTGATCCGCTTTAGCCCCGGTTGTACGTTTTATCACCTCAACCTCTTCTTCAAAATTAGGATAATCAAGCCATAGATTAAACATAAAGCGGTCAAGCTGCGCTTCCGGCAGGGGATAGGTGCCTTCCTGTTCAATGGGGTTTTGTGTGGCAAGTACGAAAAAAGGCATATCGAGAGTGTACGTTTCTCCCACCGCCGTTACATTATATTCCTGCATGGCCTCCAAAAGGGCAGATTGCGTTTTGGGCGGCGTGCGATTTATTTCGTCGGCTAACACAATATTGGCAAACACGGGCCCTTTAATAAAGCGATATGTTTTTTGTCCCGTAGTGCGGTCGTCTTCGAGAATTTCGCTGCCCGTAATATCGGAAGGCATCAAATCGGGTGTGAACTGAATACGCGAGAAGCTTAAATCCAATGTTTGCGCCAGCGATTGGATGATCAGCGTTTTTGCCAAGCCCGGTACGCCCACGAGTAGGCAATGCCCCTGCGAAAAGAGGGCGATCAATAATTGTTCGAGTATTTCATTCTGGCCCACAATAACTTTAGCCAGCTCTTTTTTAATATCTTTGTAGCTTTGATGCACCTGCGCGGCAAGTTGTACATCGTCTAACTTTTCGGGCATAATTATTTATCCTTGAGATTGATATGATATTTGCATAAATTAATTATTTACAATTATTAAATTTTACATACTTATCACCATAAATGCAACTGGTTCTATGAAGAAAAACCTGCTGAACTACACTAAAGAAGAAATTAGCGCTCTTTTTGAAGCGATAAACGAACCGGCATACCGGGCGCAACAGCTTTTTGTCGGTATGTATGCTCATTCATACGATGATTTTTCACGTTTCAGTAATTTATCAAAAACACTACGTTCCAAACTTAACGCACAATATGAACTGCGCAGCTTTCAATTGATCGACCGTTGGGAATCGCCGCAAGACGGGACGACCAAATTATTATGGAAACTGCCGGATGGTTTGAAAATAGAGAGCGTAATCATTTATGAGGGAAAACGGGTTACCTTTTGTATATCGTCGCAAGTGGGCTGCGCGTTGGATTGTAAATTTTGTGAGACGGGTAAAATGGGTTTTTTACGCAATCTGACGCTTTCGGAAATTGTAGAGCAGGTTGTACGCATGAAAGAACTGGCTCGTTATAAAGCGACTAATATCGTCTTTATGGGAATGGGCGAGCCGTTGCTTAATTATGATACGGTTATGAAGGCGGCGGATATTTTTGCCGATCCGCAAGGTTTAAGTTTCAGCCGTAAAAAAATTACCGTTTCCACGTCCGGAATCCCGCAAAAAATTTATCAAATGGCTGATGAAAATCGTCCTTATTCGCTGGCCATATCGATTAATGCGCCGACTCAGGAAATTCGTAAAAAAATTATGCCGATCAGTCAAAAATATTCACTGACTCAGTTAATGCATTCAATTCGTTATTACTGCAACGTAACCGGAAAACGCGTTACCTTTGAATATGTGATGATAAAAGGGATTAATGTATCCGAAAATCACGCCAAACGATTTCTTAACTTGACAAAAAAAATTCCGGCCAAAATAAACGCTATCGCTTGTAATTCGGACGATCCGAACTATGCGGCTCCATCCGTTGAAGAGATTGAATTGTTTGAAAAAACACTTTTGCACGCCAACAGAACGATTATGATCCGTAGCCGTAAAGGTTCGGAAATTAAGGCCGCCTGCGGACAACTTTTTGCATCTAACGAAGAAGAAGGTAAAAAAGTTTCCTTTAAAAAGTTAGAGACAATATAAAAGGCATGGGCGGATAAATAACAAAGAATAATGAACAACGATTTTGGAACTGAGGCGATTAAACGTTCGCGACATAAAGTTGACGGATTAACTCAAATAAACTGCGAATATTCATCTAATGCAACGCCGGCGTTCCATTAAACAATAATATTAGAATAAATAGGAGGACAAATATGTATTTGATTTTATTCGGCGCTCCGGGTGTGGGTAAAGGTACGCAGGCAAAAAAAATAAGTAAAGATTTTTCCATACCGCAAATTTCTACCGGTGATATGCTGCGCGAAGCGGTGCGCAACAATACCGAATTAGGGAAAAAAGCCGGTGAAATTATGAAACGCGGCGAGCTGGTTCCCGATGATCTGATACTCAATATCATCAAAGAACGCATTGTTGAGGAAGATTGTAAAAACGGATTTATTTTAGATGGGTTCCCGCGCACTATCCCGCAGGCGGAAGGATTGTCCAAACTGATGGGCGAATTAAATCTGCCGCCTTTGTTATGTCTCGAAATTACCGTGCCTAACGAGGTAATCATCAAACGGCTGACAACGCGGGAAACTTGCGAAAAATGCGGCGCCGACTATAACCCCGCTAATAATCCCGCGCCGGAAGATCATATTTGTCCCAAATGCGGCGGAAAAATTGTAAAACGCAGCGACGATAATGAGGAAACCATTAAAAAACGTTTGCAGACTTATGAAAATCAAACGGCGCCGGTTAAAGGCTTTTATGAAAAACAGGGGCGGTTTTATGCGGTAGACGGCAATAAAGACGTTGATGAAGTCTATATTGATATTTCGGCGATTTTAAAAAAACAAGGAGGTGGTTATTAAAAGGCTGCTACTTATATAATCAACCGATGAACTTCAAATGACTTACGCAGCCATTTTTACAATCCGAAGCGCCAAAACCCGGAGCAAGGATTGTGCCTACCGTTTTTTTATTGATAAAGCATTCGTCTTCGATGTGATAAGTTACTTTTTCAATATGCGCTTGCGGCAGAGTGGTGATATGATCGATATGCCAATGGCGTTTTTTATCTTTACGGCGGTGACGCTTAATGCGCGCCGCCATATTTTTTTTTGCGCTTCCCGTATAAATATATAACCCTTTGCGCAGATAAACGGCGCCGAGTTTGCCCGCCTCTATTGTCGTGTCTTCCGTTAATCTTATATATAGTTGATAGGTAATGAAATCTTGTTTCATTTAAATATAAACATCGTCAATTTGATGGCCGGCGTTAAATGCATGAACCGATTCGGCAATATGTTTGGTTACCTCGGAATTGACGGCTACGGTTGCCACTCTAAAGGCATTATAAAAAGCCTTGGCGTTGGAGCGCCCGTGCGCCTTTATAACGGGATCAAAAAATCCGAGAATCGGAACGCCACCGTATTCCGAATAATCGGTGCGCGTCTTCAGTTTCTTAAGGCCAGAGGCGAGAAAAGCTAGGCCGAGTTTCCAGCTTATTTTCTTTTTAAAGGCATATTTCCCCGTATCTTTCAGCAATTCCGCCGTGCCTTCCATCATTTTGATTATTACATTGCCCACAAACCCTTCCGTAATAATCACGTCGACAATTCCTTTATTGATTTCATTGCCTTCAATATTTCCGTAAAAATTAATATTCGGATCGTTTTTTAAATATTGATATGTTCTCGTTAAAACTTCGCCCCCTTTGGTTTCTTCCGATCCGTTGTTCAGCAAAGCAACGCGCGGGTTTTCAATATTCATTACATGCGAAAGATAGTAACTGCCCATGTAAGCGAAATGAACCAATTGTTTGGCCGTACATTTTAAGGTAGCGCCCACATCGAGTAAAAGTGAAAAGCCGTGACTGCCTTCCACAAATTTTGCCGCGGGGAAAATAGCCGCGAGAGCCGAACGTTCAATGCCTTCTATCATCGGCAGGTTTTGCGCCGAGGCCAAAACTAAAGCGCCCGTATTACCGCCGCTGACAATAACATCCGCTTTTTTGTCTCTTAATATTCGGGTGGCCACATGAATGCTGGCCTTATTTTTTTCAGCAAGCGCCTTTTTCGGAGAATCATCCATGGTAATCCATTCGTCGGTATGTACAATTTCAACATCGTGTTCGAAATTGTCATCTTTCATCTCCTCTTTGATTTGATTCTCTTCGCCGACAAGAATGACATGAACATCTTCATGATCTTTTAAAAATCGGTTAAGACCGCGAATGACTTCTTTCGGCGCATTATCGCCCCCCATGGCGTCAATAACAATCGTAACTGGCATATTATTCTCTCCGCTTTATTTTCAATATTATGTAAAATCGTAAATTCTTTGATAAAGTGCAAATTTCCGCAAAAAAATTAATTACTCATTTTCCTTTAAAAACAATTTATAGGGCGGAATGTTTTGTTTCTCTATGCCCGGCCCTTCCATAAAAACGTCGATCGATTCGGAACCGCTATTTTCGTAATAGAGAATTTTAACAAAATGGCGCCCTTTGCTTAAACGAATTGAGCCTTTGTCTGTTCTGCGCCCGAAATATCCGGCATTGTCCACGACGATTTTATTGTCGAGGAATAAAACGCTGCCGTCATTGGCGTTACAATAGAACGTATAGGTTCCATTCTGTTCGATTTCAAGGTAGCTTTTAAATATTACGGCGATATAGTCTTCGCGTTTTTTAATATCTTTCACTTTAAACCGATAGGTTTTACCGTATGAAACGGGAACTATTTTATCTAAGTTCGGTTTTTTTTGCCATTGTCCTTCGTAAACGGTGTATCGGATGCCGTTTATTTGCGGATCAACAAAATTCACTTTAACGCTTTTTATAAAGCTCGGCAAATAACCTTGTTTATAGGCAATCGCTTTAATGACAGTATTCATTTCCAAGTTGAGGGGCCCGTTGTATCGAAAGGATTGTTTATCGGGTTTAGCGCCGTTAAGCGTGTAATATATGTTAGCATTTCTTGTTGCCGAAGTTATGGAAATTATAGCTTTGTGCGGTTTAATAAACAGCGTATCATAGGGCGTAATTTGAGGAGTCGAAACATGTATCGCTTTAATTAATGCGCGGATATTTTCCGCTACAAATTCATATTTTCCAGGGAACGCTTCATAGATTACACGGTTATTTTCCGTTTTTATAAAACGAGCGCTGTCCATACTGCTTTTGGTATTTACTATTATATCATTTTTACTTTTAGCCGGAATATGGATCAAAGCCGTTGTATTGGCCGGAATTTCCACATTCAGATAAAGCGTATTGTTGCTTATTTCCCAATTACTGCGGATTTTTCCATAAATTGAATTATAAGCAGAATTTACATAATTAAGATCGCCGCAAATGGCAGGCTTTATGATGATTCGTTTAAATCCCGGTTGTCGGGGATCGGGATTGATGCCCCCCAGCGCTTTAAAAAACCAGCGGATTACACTGCCGTACATTGGATGACTGTGTGATAATTTCCCGTCCCAATATTCCCACAAGGTCGTTGTATTTTTCTCTAAGACATAACCATAACCCGGATAATCTCTTTGGTTCATAAGGGTAAAAGCAATATCTTCGCGCCCGTATTTGGTTAAGGCTTCGAGAATCAACGGGGTGGCAAGAATACCGCTGTCGAAATGTCCCTTATTGTCGATAATATCATTTACGAGGTTTTGTACGATTTGCGGGATATCTTGGCGCGGCACAATACCGAAAACCAAGGGGAACGCATTGGCGCCTTGCCGATTTTTCCAGTAATATCTCTTTTTCCGATTATAAAAAGCTTTATTAATATTGTTTTTTATGTTTTCTTTTAAGGCATTAAAATGTGCGACATCGGTATCATTATGTAAAACAGCCGCGGTTTTAGAAAGAATATCGCTTACATAATAGTAATAACAAGTGTTGACAAATGGCGGCGGTATTTCTACCTTACCGGGAGCAGCCCAATCTCCGAGGCACCAGGCGTCCGGTTCTTCTCTAACGATCAATCCCTTGTCATCGGTGCGAGTGGCTAAGTATTCCGCCCAATGCTTCATTCCCGTATAATGTTTTTCCAAAATGGTTGTATCACCATAATAAAGATAATAAAACCATGGTACGATAACATAGGACGACCCCCAAGCCGGCCCGCCTCCTCCTCCGCCAAAAGGAGCCGTATGCGGTACGAATCCGCTGACGCTGTCCTGAACATCGGCCATATCGTCCAGCCATTTTCGATAAAATCGGCTCATATCGAAATTAAAAATGGAGGATTCAACTAAAAGCTGGCCGTCGCCGGTATAGCCCAGACGTTCGCGATGCGGGCAATCGCTGCTGAAACTACCGTGAAAATTGCCGAGTTGTGTGCGTATATAATTTTTGTAGATACGGTTAAACAATTCATTGGACGATTCAAAATGTCCTGCAGAATCTACAGCCGTATGCACAACCATAGCGGTAACATCAAGCAATTTGGTTGAAGCTTTCAAGTTGCTAATTTCCACTTTTCGGAAAGCGTGCCAGGTAAATCGCGGTTCATACTCTTCAATTCCCCGACCGTTTAAAATGTATACGTCTTTTTGACGGTAGTTTCCACCGAGTTCTTCAAAATAACGTAAAATAAGACGCGTTCCTTTTTCCCCTTTTACTCTGATTTTCACCCAACCGGAAAACATTTCGCCGAAATCGAATACAACAAGGCTATCCGCGGTTATTATTTTATTTTTCGGGTTAATCATGCGGACTACCTTGTCTGCAGGCGCTAACTGGGCGAATAGTTTACCCGTAGGAGCCCTGACAATTTGCGCTTGTCGCCAGTTTGAGTCGTCAAAATCCGTATATTTCCAACCCGTCGGCTCAAGGCGCGCATCATAAATTTCTCCTGTAAAAATAGCGTCGTGTAACAACGCCCCGGTGGAGAGTTTCCACGATTTATCACTAACTATGATCTCGTTTGTTCCGTCAATATATTCCACAATCATTTGCATTATCATACGCGGCGTATCGTACCACATCCAACCCTCTTCGCGTCGGTCGCGTTGATTATACCATCCGTTTCCCAAAATTACGGAGGCAACGTTAGAACCCTTTTTTAAATAGTTTGTTATGTCAAACGTGTTATACAGAACTCTCGTATGCGAACGGTCTTTATAGTTGTAAAGTAGGCGGCGTAAATTACGACGGTCATAGTTGGTGGGCGTCGGCGCTAAAACATAATCGCTCACCTTTTTTCCGTTTAGATAGAGTTCGTAATAACCCAGACCGCTGATATAAACGCGTGCGGATTTTATTTCCTTGTTAAGGCGGAATTTTTTCCGAAGATAGGGAGCCGCATTCGTTTGCGGTGAATCGGGATGTCTATCTTCTCCGGCGCCAATCCAGCGCGCCTGCCAGTCCGTTTTGCTTAAAAGGCCGATTCCATAGCTGTTTATGGCGCTCCATTTCGAGAAAGTATTGTCCTGATTACGAATGCGCACTTTCCAAAACGCTTGCTGTCCGGATTTTAAGGGTTTCCCGGCATATTGTATATGTTGGCATTGTGCGCTTAACACTACGCCGCTGTTCCATAAATCGCCTTCATTTCTGTTTAAACGCTCTTTTGTTTGTGAGACTAGTATTTGATAGGCCTGTTGAGAGCGTATTTTTTCCGATAAAGGAATATCCCAACTCAAAGAGGGAGTCAGCGTGTTTATGGAAAGCGGATTTTTTACATATTCACAACGAAGATTAAAGGGTCTGAAAGTCTCCTTGTTGTTTGACGGGATAGAACAAGTCACGATTAGATCTCCCACAATGGTTAATAATAAAATGACAAACGTTAATTTAAAATTTTTCATTTTGCTCTCTCCTCAAAGCGCATCGTTATGATTTGTAACGGCAATTGCTCTCTGGGTGGGTCGGTAATGAAATCAATATTATTCCCAATTCGAATTAATAATACAACGGAATCGGCATAAATTCAAACGAATATTAAAAAAAATCAGCCCTATGGATATATTAAGAATATATCGCCGTTTAATAGTACGCATTTCAAAGTTTACTATTCTTTGTATTTTTTGCGGTTTACTACAGTCGTTAAAAAAATAAAAAATTGATGTTTGTTAACAGGCGTTCATTATTTTTTTGATATAGGGATATTTGTATTGCTTCAGCTAAAATGGTACTTTCTTAACTTTGTACCTTGACAAG
>CAYRJN010000115.1:0-12032 GCA_964424545.1 uncultured Calditrichaceae bacterium | reverse complement strand
CGTTTCATAAAAAGACTCTATTAATCTGCGGCTCGAAGGGGAATGATCCTGATCGACTACGGCGAGCGGAAGATTTTTTACATCCACCGTAATAGCGAAACCAAGCAGTAACAATTGCACAAAAGGCATTACAAAAATCAAACCGAAATAAGCGCGCACTCTCCTTATTTGGCGAAACTCTTTTTGAATTAAATAAAATAAACGCTGCATAATTTTCTCTAAATATTTTATCGTAAATTAAAACTCTATTACGGCAAATGCCGAATATAACATTGCTATTGCGATCTCCTTCTCAATGCCATGTTTCGATAAACGCTATGCAAGGAATCATTAAACTGTTATGGCGGCATTATTTTATTATTTTAAAGCCAGACTTTTTTTAAATTTTATAATGCTCAAACCTAATAAAAATATCGTTATTCCGGCAAGGATCAGAGTTTGCCGATATAACTCAGCCATACCGCCGCCTTTTAAAATTATCCCGCGTATAATTTCCAGGAAATAAGTAGCCGGAAGAATATACGATACGTATTGTAAAATTTCGGGCATACTCTTGATTGGAAAAATAAATCCGCTTAGTAATACCGTTGGCAAAATGGTCAACATCAGCGTGGTCATTAAAGCAATCTGTTGCGATTCGGTTGTTGTCGATATAAGCAGACCGAAACTCATTCCCGTAAGCACATAAATCAACATTATCACACCGATCAAAATGATTGAACCGTTAATATGCACATTAAAAATCAAGCTGCCCAGCATCAAAATCATCACGCCGTTAATATATCCAAGAAACGTATAGGGCAAAACTTTACCGATAATTATTTGATGGGCGCACACCGGGCTGACCATCAGCTGCTCCATAGTACCGTTTTCTTTCTCTCGTACAACAGCTATACTTGTAAGCAGCGCGCTGACTAAAATCAAAATAATGGCAATTAAACCCGGCACAAAGAAATTAGCCGAACGCATATCTGGATTATACAAAATGCGCGGTTCAACGCTAAAAAGATTAACCTTGCGGCGATTAATATCCAGTGTTTCACTAAAAGCAACGGTAGAAAAATAGTTATTGATATAATTGGCCGCATTGGGATCGCTTGCATCGATTAACAGCTGCAACCTGACTTTATGTTTTAATGCCAGTTTGCGGGCATAATCTTGCGGAATAACGATCAACGCCCGAACTTTACGAAACTTAAACAACTCTTCATAATTTTTATACGCCGGATTAATAACCGTTATATTAAAAAAATTTGTGGAAGCCAGTCTTTCAATAATTTTACGACTTTGCGGCGTCGCCGAAAGATCGCTAATGCCTACATCAATTTGCTTCATCTCCATATTTATGGCAAATCCGTATAAAAACAGCATCATTACGGGCATAATAATGGCAATAACCAAGGTTTGCACGTCACGCGTAATGTGTATAAACTCCTTACGCACAATACTTAATAAGATACGGTTCATTTCTTCTCTCCGCTAACCACATTTAGAAACACCTGCTGCATCGTATCGGCCTTATAATGTGCTTTTAAACCTTTCGGCGAATCGATTTCCGCAATCTTCCCTTCTCTCATAATGCTTACGCGATCGCAATATTCCGCTTCATCCATATAATGGGTAGTAACAAATACCGTTTTACCATCTTCGGCCATTTGATAAATCAATTTCCAAAAATTACGCCGGGAAACCGGGTCAACGCCGCTGGTCGGCTCATCAAGAAATATAATTTTCGGTTCGTGCAGCAAGGCAACACTAAGCGCCATACGCTGTTTCCACCCAAGCGGTAAAGCGGCGGTCAATTGATCGGCCTGCTTCCAAAGATTGAGATAATGCAACAAGGCTTCCGTTTTTTCGGCGATCACCTTGCGGGATAAGCCGTAAACGCCCCCGTAAAACTGTATATTCTCCCGCACGGTCAAATCTTCATACAAGCTGAATTTCTGACTCATATATCCGATATTTTCTTTTATTTTCTCCGGCTGTTTATAAACGTCAAATCCGGCGACTGCGGCCTCTCCGGAGGTGGGCATTAACAGGCCGCATAACATACGAATCGCCGTTGTTTTTCCGGCGCCGTTTGCTCCGAGAAAACCGAAAATCTCCCCTGCTTTTACTGAAAAAGAGATGTTATCCACGGCTCTGAATTTGCCGAAATCCTTTGTAAGGTTGTTTACCGTTACCGCGAATGCTTCTGTTGTCATTTTTGTTTTAATTTTCCTTTTTTACGCATATTAATTTGACGTTCACTCTTATCCCTTATTAAAAACGAAAGATTTTATACCGTAATGGTCATCTCCTTTTCATCAATTTTAGAAAAAGGTCTTCAAGAGACGGATTTATTTTGTGTAAGGCGCTATCATCAACTCCTGATCTTTTAAGCGCCTCTTTAATAGCAATTTCTCCAAATCCACTATCGCTGATATGAATCCCGCCGCCGAAAATGTGAGCGTTTTTTTCCAAAATGGTTCCGCCGAGTTTTTCAAGAATTTTATAGGGTTGAACGTTTTCGATAAAATAGAGCGGTTCGTCAAACTGCTCTAACAATTTTTTAGGGGTATCCACGGCGAGCAGTCTACCGCTAAAAATAAGGCCAACCCGGTCGCATAGATCGGCTTCATCCATATAGGCCGTGGTTACCAAAATCGTTGTCCCTCTTTTTGACAGTGATTTTAAGATTTCCCAAAATTCAGCGCGTGAAACAGGATCGACGCCGAAAGTCGGCTCGTCTAATATAACCACGCTCGGTTCATGCATCAGCATACAGGAAAGCGCCAATTTTTGTTTCATCCCACCGGAAAGATTTCCGGCTCTTCTTTTTCTAAAAGGCTCCAGACGTGAGAAGGCATACAATTTTTTCATTCGATCCTCTTGCGTCTGCCTGCTTATGGAAAATAGATCGCCGAAAAAGCGCATATTTTCTTCAACCGTTAAATCCTGATAAAGGCTGAATCGCTGTGGCATATAACCCGCCGAAGAGCGTACAAAAGAAATATTTTCCTCTACTTTTTTCCCTTGAAAAAATATCTCTCCTCGATCCGCCCTCAACAAGGAAACCAGCATACGGATAATAGTCGTCTTGCCGGCGCCGTCGGGGCCGATTAAACCGAAAATTTCATTCTCACGGACATAAAACGACACATCGTCTACTGCGGAAACTTTGCCGTATGATTTACTAATCTGATGTATTTCGATCGGATTCATATATTCATTTCAAATATGTTTTTTTATGCATAATATTATAACATCAACGTTAAAGCTACTCATAAAAGGAAATTGAGTTCGAAATCCGTATAAATCAATTTAGATCGTAAAGTACACTCATAAATATTTACGTATACCTCTTTGCTATAAAAAGTAGTATTCGCACGCAGGGATAAGCATAGTTCAAGGCGAAACCCTTATCACCGATAACATTTGCGACATGTGGAAAGGATAGAAAAAATATGGTATAACCAAACCACCCGCTATATCGTCGCGCGGTTTTTGTGAATAAAGGCGCACCGTAAAAAAAGTATCGTTACGATTATGAATTTCAAATTCCTTATCTTCAGTTCATTTTGTTGTATGGAATACTAAAAGAATTACCAATTTTGAATATCTTCAATATTTTTTGTAGGCGCACAATTTTAGATTCCTTTATTTACAAGAATGACACTTTGACGATTCTACCCGTACTTTTTATTCGTTAATCACTTTGCGAAGTTATGTTCAATGAAATATCATAATGTTACTCAATTTCTACTTCCACCGGCATACCGATTTTTAATAATCCATTATCGTTATCGGCTTCCACTTTAACGGCATAAACCAATGTCGTGCGCGTTTCTTTGGTTAAAATCGTTTTGGGCGTAAATTCGGATTGGCTGGCCACCCAAGTGATTGTCCCCTTAAAAGGCTCCACAATTCCATCAGCATATATTTTAGCCATTTGTCCGATCTTTATTCTGTTTACCGATTTCAGCGGTAAATAGATTCGGGTTTTCATTTTTTTGAGATCAGCAATTTCCAATAAAGGCGTTCCCGGCGCGACAAACTCTCCTTGGTAATGGAATTTATTCAATACGGTTCCACCAATCGGCGCCGTAATATGCGCTTCATTTATAGCAATCTGCGTTGCGCGTATAAGCGCGTTAAGCTGATTGCGTTTGCTGCTAATCAAACGATAGTTGGATTTTAGCGTTTCGCGCTGTGCTTTTAAAATATTAACTTTTGTTTGCAACTCATCGCGTTGGTGAGCTGTGGCAGCGCCGTTTTTAAACATAGTTTCGGTCTTCTTTAGCGTCTTTTCATTAAAATCGAGTTGCACTTGCAACTGTTTTATCTGCGAGCGCAATGAAAGAATATTGACGTCTAATTCTTGCAGCTGCGCCCTTTGCCTTTGCAACTGAGCTTGCAGTTTATCGGTATTGATTACAATTAACGGCTGGTTTTTTTTGACCATTTCGCCTTCATCGATGTTCAGCGAGTCAATGACTCCGGCGGTTTGTGCCGAGAGCTGTAAAATATCGGCGTCCATGCGGCCGTCATAACGATAATTGTCCTCTCCGCCGGAACAACCCCATATTATCATCGCACCGATTAAAATAGAATAATATTTCCTCATTGGTCTAATCTCCATTGTTGTATGGGTTTACCGCTTTTATAATCCAATTCGTTTACCTTCAGCGCTACAGCCGCTGTAAACTGTTTATATTTCAATTCGGTTTCAGCCATTTTCAAATTAGCGTCGTTAAAATCCGTTGCCGAAGCCATCCCTTGGCGATAGCGATTGTCCACTAATCGTAATTTCTCTTTGGCTACCCTGAGCGCCGCCGTTAGCACTTTTAGTTGTTCTTTTAAAGATTGCAATTCCCTTTTGCTTTTATCAAAATCCGTTTTAATATTATCGTTCAATTTCCGATATTGATGATGCAGTCCTCTTATTTGGGCTTCATTAGCCTGCGTTGTTTTTTTATCGGCGCCCCAATGGAACAGGTTCCAGTGAATACCTACGCCCCAAACCCCATAATTCATCCATTCCCTTTTGATAATATCGGCGCCTGGATTGCCATATTTATACGCAGCATTAAGCGCAACTACCGGATAGTAAGATGATTTACTCAGGGCATCATTAAAATGTAAAATATTTTCCTGTATTTTCAGCGATTTTAAACGCTCGTCCGATTCGGCACAATAGGTCTCGTCTTCGACAGGCTCTATAAATTGCGGTAAAGGTTGAACATTGATCGTTTGCCCGGCAAGATTATTCAAATATTCTTGTTCGCTTTGCAATTCAGATTTTACGGCAATAATTTTTTGAACATAAGTCAGCTTTGCCAAAGTTAATTCCAGCGTATCAAGAGCCAAAGCCATACCTTGCGATACAACGATCTTTACGCGGCGCAATTGCAATTCGGTGCGTTTCCTGGCGGAATCGAGAGCCGAAATCTCAAAATATTGGCTTTGTACTCTGCGGTAAGCTGCGACAGCCTGAAAAGCCGCCTCTTTTTTAATCTTTTGCAATTGATTCTCGCTTAATTTCTGTTTCTCTTTTTTAATGGCAATACTGTTTTTATGAGCAAATCCTGTGAAAAGTAAGTACTTAGCCGATATACCGAGGTCGTAACTGTCATAATTGCCAAGCTGAAAAGTGGGAAAACCGCCTTGTAAGGCCGGCGGCAAACTTTCTGCAACATCCATAACGGCCACATGGGTGATATGCTTGTAACTCCCGTCAAAATCAATCGTTGGCAGTGTTTTGGCTTTTGCCGCTTCCGCTTGTTTTTGCGCCGCAATCACTGCTTGCATCTCAGCCTGAATAGTCGAATTATTTTTCAACACAATGTCAACCGTTTTGGATAAAGACTGCCCCATTAAATTAACAGATAAAAAAATCATCAATGCAAAAATAATGCGCTTAATTCGCATTGGCATCTCCTCTCGGAATTATTCCCATAGTAATTGTTTCATAAATCGCCTGCTGACGTTCTTTAATGAATTGTTCCCGATCAAATTCCTCGCCGCGAACAATAATCGCTCTAAAAATAGGTTCGGCAATGAAGAAAAAAAGACAGGAACCGATTATTGTGGCTATAAGCTGTCTGGGGTCAAGGGGAACAATTTCGCCGTTTTTAATAGCTTTGCGGATAATAGAATCAAATTGTTTTTGGTCTAACTCTTTTTCTTCCACAATCCTTTTCAGAACATTACGCACTGTTTCACCCCCTTCGCTTAATTCTTTCATAATGAAAAGAGGAATTTTCGGGTTTTTATTCAGCAGATTCATATAAGTCGGAATAAAAGAGCGCAGAATTTCCAAAAAAGGTTTATCGTCATCTATAAGCTTAATAAACTCCGAAAAAAAACGCTTATAAACGAGCCTAAAAATTTTAGCATAAAGCTTCTCTTTACTGCGGTAATAATAGTGCAACAATGCTTTGTTCACACCGGCCCGATCGGCTATATTCTGCATTTTAGCGCCATGCCGCCCTTTACCAATAAACTCTTCCATGGCGGCATTTAGAATTATTTCTTCCGTCTCTTTCGTTTTTTCCATATTTAACCGTTTAATTTAACCGAATGGTTAAATATATGAGGATAAAATAGTATTTGCAAGAAAAATATTCCGATTTAAATATTGCAATTAGCAAAATTAATTATTAGACTGTATTATATTATCGTTACAATCCGGGTATAAAATAATTACTCTCGCCATGGTAAAAGTAAATATTGGTACATTTCATTATGATCAGAAGGCTTTTTTCACTATCCGTTGTCTCTTGTTTGAATCGTGGACTTTGCACGGCAAAAACTAGTTTTCAAAAACTTTCTGGCTATACCCGCCCAAGATTTTCTCGGAAGCGCTTGATATCAATCTCCCGTATTATTTCCGCTAAAATATTAGTTGACCGAAATTCGGGTTTATCAAGCGCAATAATTTTTTATCGATACTTTCAATAAATCGGAGTTAATATGAACCCCGTTTACTTATTTATTCCACTATTTTTTCTCTTCTCCTGTAACCAACTGCCGCAGGAAATACGCGTTTCTCATGATAATTCAAAAAATTTTGATCTCGACGGCCGGCACAATTTTTCACCGGACGATCATTGGTTGGTTTATGATACCCGGCCGGCCGAAGGGGGAATCGCCGCCTGCCGGGCTATTGAAAAAATCAACATTGAAACAGGTGAAGTAAGAGTCCTGTATCGAGTAAATAATCCTCATGTTTACGGACCGGGAGCGGGAGCGGCCAGTTATCATCCTTTTGAAAACAAGGTTGTTTTTATTCACGGATTGGATAATTGCAGCGCACAGCGGCCTTATGCTTTTTGGCGGCGCAGCGGTTTGATCGTTGACGAAAACCGGCCGCATAAAACAATTTTTATGGATGCGCGCGATATTACGCCTCCTTTTACGCCCGGCGCTTTACGCGGCGGTACACACGACCACGAATGGAGCGGCGATGGGGAGTTAATTGCTTTTACCTATAATGATGAGATCATGAAGATTCTCGAGGATAAAACCGGCGAACCGTGGAACAGGCGCACCATCGGCGTTGCCAAAAGGATCAAAGCGGTTACGGTTGATCATAGCGCCGAGATTGACGAAAATATTGACGGCCAATGGTTTTCCGTTTTGATTGTACGCGTTGTTCCACATCCGCAGCCCGCTTCAGACGAGATCAATTATGCGGCGGGCGACGGCTGGATCGGCAAAAAAGGATATAAAAATAAAAGTGGCATTTGGCAGCACGCCCGAGCCTTTCTCGGGCGAGTGAAAAGCAGCGAAGGCAAAGCTGTGGATGAAGTTTTCGTTGTCGATATTCCTAAGGATATTACCATTACCGGAAAATACGGCCCGCTTGAGGGAACGGAAACATCCTTCCCCATGCCGCCTAAAGGAACCGTACAGCGTCGTCTGACCTTTACGGCAGAAACCAAATACCCGGGCTGCGCCGGTCCTTTGCATTGTTCATACGACGGAACGCGCATTGCTTTCCGGCAACGTGATAAAAACGGTATTTTACAGATTTATTTCATTTCACCGGTAGAAGGAGAGCCCTTGCAAATTACACATCATAAATCGGATGTGCAAAGTTCCGTACGCTGGTCGCCCGTCGGCAGAAAAATTTATTATGTATGGGATAACAGCATCATTGCCTGTAATGTCCAACCCGGTTCGTCATTCGGTTCATATAAAAGATTGACCAAAAAAACGGCGCAGCCGCCTTTAAATATTGTCCTTTCGCACAGCGGTAAGATAATCGCTTTTAATAGAGAGACGAATGCATTAAAGGAACTCTATACTATTCAAATAGAATAATTCTACCCATAATAAAAAGAGAATTGAACCGTTCTTCCCGTTCGGAATATCCGGATAATAAAATTTTCATTAATTTAGAATTATAAATTAAAGAGGAATACAAAATAATGATCAAACAGATTTTAACTTCACTTTTCATGGTGTTTTTATTTGCCTCTCATCTGAACGCCCAAGCCAAAACGGAAAAGTTGTTGACTTTCCCTTTACAGTGGCAATTCGAGCTGCCGAAACAGACCATCATTTTAACCAGCGATCAACAATTAGAAGATTTAACGGATCCGGATAAGAAGATTAACACGAGTCTCGGTCTGCAGCAACGCTATGAAAGTTTACGGGAAATCAGAGAAAAAGCCAAAAGCCGCGGCTGCCGTACCATTAACTTTGCTTTCGATAATTTTTTTCGCCAATACCGCAAGGATACGGGCGACGAACGCAAGCTCTATCCCGATATGGATGAATATATTGGGAAACTTCAGGTCATCAGCGATTTTATGCGTGAATACGATATCGGGCTTGAACTCAGCCTGCTGAGTCCCTTGGAATTGGGACCTGCTTTTATCCGCTATGGCGGCGAAGCGGGCCGTTGGGTTCATTATAAAACCGGATTGCGCGACCCCAAGAGCGGCGCTTTTAGTCTGGAAATATGGCAGCAGCTTGCCTGGAGCAATAACAAGGGGAAAATAAATCTGCAGCGCAGCGGTATCCGCGCTTTTGCCTTCAAAGAAAAACGGCTGCCCGGCGGCTCTTATTATGCCGTTAATCCCGATGATATTATCGAAATCACTCAGGGAATTGAAATTGAAGAATTTTCCGGTACGGAAAGTCCGCAAAAGGCCGGTTTTCGCAAAAAACGTATTCGTATTTATCATAAAGGCGACGGGCGGCTAAAAGGATATGATCGCGTTTTTGTAATCCTTAGCTACCGAACGCCGGAAATGGACTATTTCAGTTCGAAAGCGCTGCCGTTTTTAAAACAACTGTTGCAAAAATATTATGACGCCAAAATTAATTTAAACGGCTTATACTCGGACGAGATGCATATTCAACAGGACTGGAGCTACTTTTCTCATCACGATAACGGGCAGTTTGCTCTGCGCTATCTTACTAAAAATATGGCGCGGGAATATGCCCGGCGTTACGGCGCGCAATACCGGGATATGGATAAATATATGCTCTATTTTGTCTACGGCCCCAAACCGTATCTTAACAGCACACGCGCCTGCCTTAACAGTCAGATTGTCATGGGCGATACGCCTCAGGCTGTTCACCGCACCTTTTTGTTTCGCGACCGCTACTATAAGCTCCTTAATAACAGTGTGGTTGATTTATTTGTTGCCGCCAAACAGTATGCCGAAACACTGTATAAAAAAGGCCTCTTAAGCCGCGCGCACGCCACCTGGGCCCAAAGTCCCACCATCGACGACTGGGCTGTGGGTTTGGAAAACGGAAATCGTTATAAATACGAATATACGCCGAATTTTGTCTGGTCCAATACCGTGCAACAAGCCGCGGCGGCTTGTTACGATTATTTTAAATGGGGCGAATATCTGACCGGAAACGGCACCGATCACCCCGAAGGAGGCTTTTCCGACCGTAATTATTATGGTTCCGCTTTAGCCTGCTCCTTCGGCATTATTAATAAATATCCCAATGCTTATAACGGCTTTTGGGGAATGCCCGCCCCCGTCAGAGAGCGGATTTACGCCATTGTCAGCGCATTCGGCGCCAACGCTTCTCCTACCATTAAAGCCGTAACCGACTATGTGCACCGCGATGTTGACGTACTGATGCTCTATCCGATGAATCTGGTTGCCACGGAAGAGCGTTTCGGCAGCTGGCTGACTCAATACGGTTATACCAATTACATAACCGCTGAAAAGTTATTAGAATTAGGCGCTATAACCAACGACGGAAAAATAGCCTTAGCCGGCCGTACTTTTTCAACGTTAATCGCTCAATTCGAAATACTTCCCAAGCCGGAACTCCTTAAAATGATGCGCCTTCTGGCGGAAAAAGGAGGAACGGTTATCTGGTCGGGCGCCCCGCCGATAATTAACGCCGACGGACAAAATTGCGAAAAGGAGTGGCAGTCGCTTTTCGGGATTACCTATCGGCAGGCCGTTTTTCAGGGGAAAACCGCCGGCGGGAAAACGGTTGTATTTAAAAATAGTTTGTCCGCCGTGCCGCCGCAGGTTATTCTTACCGATTTTATTATGGACCGTATATATCCCGTACATCTTAGGGGCAATTATGAAATTGTTGCGCTTTCGGGAAAAGATACGCTGGGCGTTAAACGGAAACTCGGCAAGGGTACGCTTTGTTATCTGGGATTCCGTCCGCGCGACGATCAGGCGGCTTCGCTCGGTGTGGAACAACGCAGTTGGTTTGAAATATTGAACGCCCTCGGCGCCTATCCCCCAAGCGGACAGTTCGGAAAGATCAACGACAACACCGAATATCTATCCCGCACCACAAACTATCTTTGCACCCGTTTCCCCAATGGCGCGACCATTATTGCGAGACATTATCGCCGTCATCCCGAATCCTGGCCCGGCGGATTCTCGCGCAATGTCAAACAGGATGAAGAAATTATCCGTAAAAATCCTCTGCCGAGCGATAAAATTAATCTTAAAGGTTTTAAAGTGAACAGTCATGAAGTCTCTTTTAATGGCCGTTTGATTATGGCTTTTAATACCGACCGGCAAGGCTTGCTCAGCGCTTTTGAAGGCCATAATTGCAGGCAAATAATCGTTGACGGGAAAAAATACATTTTTAGCGATAGCAAACAGAAACATATCGCCTGGGCGCCGCTGGCTAAAGAACGCCGTCTGCCGGGCGGGGCTTTTTTACAAATATTTATCAGCGATAGCGGAAAGATAACTATTCCCCTGAAAACCAACCATAAAAATTTACACTTATATAAAGAGGGAAAAATTCCCGGCTCCAAAGGAAAAGAAATTTCATTCGCTTATAAAAACAACAAACTGGTCATTAATGCCGATAAAAACAGCGTCAATCGCTGGTTGTATTTGACAGGAAAATAAGGATTATTCAAAATGAAAAGCCATCTATGTAAATTTAAAATTGTTTTAATTGTTATTTTATCCCTTATGTGGATCTCATCAGCAGTTGCTCGGGATAGATCCGGGAACGGGAAAATAATTTACGTATCCAAATTGGGCGATAACAGCGACGGTTCATCCTGGCAGCGCGCCTTTAATACCATTCAGGCTGCGCTCGATGCCGTCCCGGATAAGCAAGGCGGGTATACGGTTATAGTTCGTCCGGACACCTATTTTGAAGCCATGCTCTATCCTGCATTTAAAGGCTCAAAAGGCCATTACAACAAACTTATCGGCGATACAGACGGAGGCTATGGCAGCGGCACAACGGGCAGGGTAATCATTGATTCCGGCGATCCGCGGCAAAAAGGCTTTAAAAGTTTTGATTGGTGGGGACCCATTCGTTCCAATATGAAAGGCTGGTCGGACGCCCATACCGACTCCACTTTCTCGGCCGTCGGCTGGGATCGCTGGCATCTGAAAAATCTTTATGTTACCGGTGGCGACGGCGGAATCTTTTTTGATTTAACCAATCAGGTGAAACCCTTTTCCGTAATTGTGGAAAACTGTGTGAGCATTGGCCGGGCTTTCGGCGGCGGCGTTGCCAACGTATCCATTCGGTGAAGTACATCTTGTTTGAGTAATATTTCTTCTTAAGTTAAT
>CAYRJN010000114.1:0-12515 GCA_964424545.1 uncultured Calditrichaceae bacterium | reverse complement strand
TTAAATATTCCGATTAGTAATCATAATATAATGATCATTGTCATGACGACGATAATTTTACAGGCGGCTTTGAATATTATCGGCGTTAAATTAGCCGCCTATATAAATGACAGCGCCGTATTTACCGAAGCGGTGGGTATAATCGGCTTGACGGTTTTTTTATTTATTGCCGCTTTTAGGCATGACACAGATCCTGCTATTCTATTCAATACCGGAAATGCTGCAACAGGTTCCGCCTATATTGTCCCTTTTATTATGACGATGCTGATGGGCGCTTTTACTTTGGTGGGGTTCGAAGCGTCTGCTAATTTAAGCGAAGAAACAGTTAACGCCCATAAAACGGTTCCTAAAGCGGTTATTGGTTCCGTTGCCGTTAGCGGCATCTTCGGAATGTTTTTTTTAATAGCGGCGACAATGTCCATACCGAATCTGAGCGCTGTTCTAAGCTCCGATAATCCGCTTCCCTATGTTATAGAGATAAATCTTGGAACCGTTATAGGTAAATTGTTTTTGGTATTGGTTTCTATTTCCATTTTTGCCTGCGGGCTTGTGATTACAACTTCCGCCGGACGTTTGATTTATGCCATGTCGAGAGATAACGCTTTTTTCTTCAGCAACCGTTTTAAAAAAATCTCTCCGAAAACCAATTCTCCGGTGGAAGCGACGCTGCTTGTTCTTCTTTTAAGTTTGATAACGATCTATTTTGCCGATTCCTTATCTCTGCTTATCGGAGCGACAGCTGTGCTGCCCGCTTTGATATATTTAATTACGATTGTATCTTACGGACTAACGCGCAAAAATGTGGACTTTAAAAAAGATAATTTTACGCTTGGAAAGTTTGCCAAACCTGTATTCGTTCTTGCCCTTTTATGGCTCGTTATAGAAATCGGTATACTCACGATTCCCGAAGATTTTCACAATGTAACGATTGTTTCTGCGCTGATTGTATTGTTCGGGGTGATATGTTATTTTTTCTTTTTTAGAACAAAACTTGCTAATGAAAAGTAATTGGAGAAAATAATTTGGTTATGAAAAAACCTGTTACATAATATTGAATTATTCTATGGGAAGCGCATAAGGAAAATCGATTATGAATAAGTATTATCTTGGCATCGATCAAGGCACAACCGGTACAACTTCAATTGTTTTTGACGATAAATGGCGTATTTGCGGAAGAGGATATTGCGAGCATAGGCAATTTTATCCGAGACCGGGGTGGGTTGAACACGATCCATTGGAAATATGGGAAAAGACAAAGGAATCCGTTTACAATGCTTTAAAACAGGCGAAAATAAGCGGAGGAGAATTACGAGCGGTTGGGCTCGACAACCAAGGCGAAACGTGCATGGTCTGGGATAAAAAAAGCGGTAAGCCTCTGTATAACGCCATTGTTTGGCAGGATAGACGCACATCCGAAAAGGCGGATATATTAAAAGAAAAATATGCCGAACGCATTTTTCAAAAAACGGGATTGAAGGTAGACGCCTATTTTTCTGCACTGAAAATAAAATGGATATTGGAAAATACAGCCGGAGCGGATAAAAAAGCGGCAATAGGGGAAGTACTCGTTGGAACATTGGATACTTGGCTCATTTGGAAAATGTCGGGAAGAAAAGTATACGTTACGGATTCCTCTACGGCATCGCGGACAATGATGTTTAATTTACAAACGAATCAATGGGACGAAGAAATACTCGATATTATCGGTATAAAAAAAGAAACACTGCCCGAAATACGCGACAGCGCCGGAATATTCGCTTATACTTCAATTGATTTCTTAGGGGCGGAAATTCCGATTGCCGGCAGCGTTGTTGATCAGGCGGCGGCTCTATTCGGACAAGCTTGTTTTAATAAAGGTTCCGTGAAAACAACATACGGCACCGGTTGTTTTATGTTGATGAATACGGGCAATGAAATCGTCCTTTCTAAAAACGGCTTGATTTCAACGGCTGTATGGAGTCTTGATAATAAACTGACCTACGCATTGGACGGCGGCGTTTATATAGGCGGGGCCGCTATTCAATGGCTTCGTGACGGTTTAAAAATTATTGATAGCGCAAGAGAAACGGAAGCATTAGCTCAATCGGTGCCCGATTCCGGCGGCCTCTATTTTGTCCCCGCCTTCACGGGGCTGGCGGCACCTTATTGGGATCAGTATGCCCGGGGCATGATGATCGGCATTACAGGCGGTATTACAAAAGCACATTTGGTACGGGCAACCTTGGAATCAATTGCTTTTCAAGTAGCGGAAAATCTGCAAGTAATGCGTCGGGACTCGAAAATGAATATTGAAGTGATGCGGGTTGACGGAGGAGCGGTTGTTAATACTTTTCTGATGCAGTTTCAGGCCGATATTCTCGGTATAGCGGTTGATGTCCCCGAAATAAACGAAACAACGGCCCTTGGCGCGGCCTACCTTGCCGCTTTAGGAATTGGTGATTTTTCTACAATTGACGATATATCAGAATATTGGAAACTGAAAAAACGTTATCTTCCTTCAGTCGATAGCGAGCAAAGAGACCGTATGCTCGAACAATGGAAAAGAGCCGTAAAAAGATCAATGGATTGGATAAATTCGACTTGATCTTTTTGAAAATTGAATAATGACGATTAAAAAGGGAGAAATGGGAAGCAAGAATGGTCAATAGCTTACTTTTGTATAGGAAGAGACAAAAACATGGGCGGATAAAAAGAATTTCACTTATTATTGACATTAAAATGGGGTATTGCTAAGTTGTGCAATAAACGTGGAGGAATTTATGAATTTCATAAGATCAAAAAACGCGCCGCAACCCATCGGACCGTATTCGCAAGCCGTTGAGGTTAACGGTTTTGTTTTTACTTCGGGACAAATCGCTATGGACCCCACCGACAATACGCTTATAAGCGGCGGTGTTGCCGAACAGACCAGTCAGGTTTTGGAAAATTTAAAAGCGGTGCTATCTGCCGCAGGGTCTTCTTTGGATAAGGTTGTAAAAACGACGATTTACATTAAGAATATGGATGATTTTGCCGAAATAAATGACGTATACGGGCAATATTTTAAAGGCAGCCGACCGGCGCGCTCCACAGTGGAAGCGGCCCGTCTGCCCAAAGATGTTTTGGTCGAAATTGATTGTATTGCCGTAAAGTAGCGTCTTTTATTTGTTTTGTTAATTGGGCGCTAAAATTTTTCACGATATAATCCGGCGCTGAAAGATAAGGATTAAATAAATATGAGTAAAAACAGCATGATTATCGGTGATGATGAGCTTGCTTTAAGCGATATACGATTTTTCCTTGATCATAACCCGCAGGTTATTTTGGCGGATAGCGTTAAAAATAAAATCATACGAAGCCGAGATATCATTGACGATATTGTCAATTCCGGCAAAACGGTTTACGGCGTTAATACCGGATTCGGTAAGTTTGCCGACGTGCATATTAAATCCGACGAAACGGCCGAACTGCAACGTCGTCTTGTTTTGAGTCATGCCGCCGGCGTGGGCGAGCCGATGCCGAAAGAAATAGTAAGATTAATGATGTTGCTTAAGATAAAAAACCTGAGTTTGGGATACAGCGGCGTACGTTTGCAATTGGTGCAATTATTAACGGATATGTTAAACAGGGGGATTGTGCCTGTTGTGCCCAGAAAAGGATCGGTGGGCGCCAGCGGCGATTTGGCTCCTTTGGCGCATATCGCTTTGGTAATGATCGGTGAAGGCGAGGCCTTTTTAAAACAGGAAGACGGATATAAGCGTCTCACCGGCGCGGCGGCATTGAAAGATGTCGGATTGCAGGCGCTGCCTTTTGGCGCTAAAGAAGGTCTGGCCGTATTGAACGGCACGCAAGCCATGCAAGCGCAAGGGCTTTGGGCGCTCATTCAGGCGCGAAAATTAGTAAAATCGGCCGACATTATCGGCGCGATGAGTTTGGAAGCGCTGCTCGGTACGCTTACGGCTTTTGACGGTCGTATTCATCAAATCCGTAACCATCCCGGACAAGCGGCCGTGGGTAATAATTTTAGAAAGATATTGCACCGAAGTCCTATTGTAGAGTCACATCGTTATTCGGATAATAAAGTGCAGGACGCCTACAGTCTGCGTTGCAGTCCGCAGGTGCACGGCGCCGTGAGAGACGCGCTGGATTATGTGGAATCCGTATTTGTGCGCGAAATGAATGGCGTAACCGATAACCCCTTGGTCTTTCCCGACAACGGCGATGTTCTTTCCGGCGGGAATTTTCACGGTGAGCCGCTCGCTCTTGCTGCCGATTATCTCGGAATTGTAATGGCGGAGCTTGGCAATATATCGGAAAGGCGCATCGAGCACATGCTCGATCCTGCGGTCAGCGAAATGGCCGGTTTTTTAACCGAAGAGGGCGGGTTAAATTCCGGTTTTATGATTGCTCAGGTTACGGCGGCGGCGCTGGTATCGGAAAATAAAGTATTAGCGCACCCTTCCAGTGTGGATTCCATTCCCACGTCGGCAAATAAAGAAGATCATGTGAGTATGGGAAGCTATGCCGCAAGAAAAGCTATGGAAATTGTCGATAATGTGGAAAACGTTTATGCCGTGGAATTAATTTGCGCTTGTCAGGCGCTGGAATTGCGTCATCCGTTACAGCCGTCTGCAACAACGAGGAAAATTTTAGAAAGGGTACGACGACAAATTGCCCATTGGGATAAGGATAGAATAATGCATAAAGATATCGATGCGGCAAAGATAATGATTGCTTCGGGAGAATTAATAAATCAGGCCGAAGAAGTTTGCGGAACCCTTAATTAATTTGGTATGAAAATAGTTTTATAATCGGATATTTAGAAAATAAAGATGAAAAAAATAATTGATAAATATGATGTTATGGATGCGGCAAAGGCAAGCCGTATTGTATTGGTTAATGAGTTTACCATTATAACGCCTCTGGCGCAGGATTTGGCTAAAGAGTTGGGCGTGGAGTTTGTACGCGACAACGATATTCCCAGCGAAACAGACGGTGTAATTGATGAGATTGAAAAAAACCCCGTAAAAACGGTGGCCTTAGGCGCCGACCACGGCGGGTTTGCCATGAAAGAGGAATTGAAAGAATATATTAAAAAGATGGGATACACGATAAAAGATGTGGGAACGCATAACGGCAATCCTTGTGATTATCCCGATTTTGCGCTGGCTGTAGCGGAATTAGTAGCGAAAAATGCGGCGCAGCGAGGTATAATGATCGATAGCGTGGGTATCGGTTCGGCAATGGCTGCAAATAAAATTAAAGGCGTTTTGGCGGCAAAATGCAATAACGGGTTTGAAGCGCGCAGCAGCCGCGAGCATAACTATGCTAATGTGTTGGCGCTGGGAGCCAAGGTAATAGGGGGTGAAATTGCCAAAGAAATCGTAAAAATATTTCTGGAAACACAGGGAGGCGCGGAGCGTCATAAGAAAAGAGTCAATAAAATTTTGCAATATAAACAAATCCCCCAAAAGCGGAAATAATTTATGCTGAAAAAAATAGATCATATCGGTATCGCCGTGGAAGATTTGAGCAAAGCGATTGAAAATTATGAAACATTATTTCAAATAAAACCTTCTTTTATAGAACGCGTGGAAGAACAAAGGGTTGAGACGGCTGCATTTAAAATAGGCGAATCGAACGTTGAATTGTTACAGGCTACGGATAATTATTCGCCCATAGCAAAATTTATCGATAAAAGGGGGAGCGGTATTCATCATATTGCCTATCGGGTACAAAATCTTGAAGAAACGCTAAAGGAATTGAAAGAGAAAGGCATTCGTTTGATCGATGAAAAACCGCGACAGGGGGCGGGCGGAAAAAAAATCGCTTTTATTCATCCGAAAAGCGCCGGGGGCGTTTTAATTGAATTGTGCGAATAAAAAAACCCTCGCCTCAAAAGGCAAGGGTTTATAAATAAAATTACAAATCGTTTTATTAAGCAAAACGATCGGCATTCTTAGCAATATAGGATTCCCATTGATCGGGTACATCGCCCTCTTCAAAAATAGCTTCTACGGGGCATTCCGGAACGCAGGCGCCGCAATCAATACATTCGTCGGGGTTAATATAAAGCTGCTCGCCCGCAGCGCGCATTTTTTCTTTATCTTCATCGCTGTCCAAGCTGTATCCTTCCGCGGGGCTGAATGCGTCTGTCGGGCATACTTCAACACAAGCGGTATCGCATACGCCTACACAAGGTTCGGTTACTACATGTGGCATGATTATCCTCCTAATTAAATTATATCAACAATAAAGTTTTTCTAACTGGTGCGCTAATATAAGATAAATTTTAATAAATTAAAAAAATATTTTACTAAAAATGAATATATTTATTTCGTATTAGACAGAAAGGTTTTAAGGCGGTCGCTCTAAGTATGAAGGCGAAAATGTTGTAATGACAGCAGGATTGTGGATAAGATTATTGCCGTATTTTCTCTTTTATTTGAATCATAATAAAATAATTGTGAAATTCTATTCGGTTTAACGTTAAAAATAATGAGGGCTGCGATGAATACATTAGAGGCAATTTTCAGCAGAAGAAGCGTTCGAAATTTTAAAAAAAAAGCGATTGATAAAGATACTTTGTATACCCTAATAAAATCGGGTATGCAGGCCCCTTCCGCAATGAATTATCAACCGTGGCATTTCATAATTACAACCGATAAGGCTATTTTGCGGGAGATTGTTAATTTTCATCCTTACGCTGAAATGCTCTTAGAAGCTTCGGCGGCTATAAGCGTTTGCGGCGATTTGAATATTGAAAAAAGTGAAGGATATAATGCCGTTAATTGCTCGGCGGCAACGCAAAATATTTTACTTGCCGCACATGAGCTTGGTTTAGGCGCGGTCTGGTTAGGCATTTATCCGCGTAAGAAGAGAATAAAAGAACTAAAACGCGTATTAAAAATACCTGAACATATTCTGCCCATATCGTTAATTGCCGTGGGATATCCTGCCGTTAGTAAATCGCCGATTAACCGCTATCGGGAATCGCGCGTACATTTTGAAGTCTTTTAGTCGCTGTTAATTCAGTGAAAAAAAATAACACAGTGATGCAAATAGATTGATAAAAAGGACGTATATATTTAGACGATCCTGCAAGAGCGGGAGTAGAATCAATCTCCGCATTATCGTAATGACTGTATTTCCCAACTTTATGTGCAGGCAAAATGATAAGTTAAATTTATTTTTATGATATTTTTTCGAAATCGCAATACCACCGAATAATTACCCATTTATTTTTTTATTCTTTTTAGTTCTTCAATAAATCCGTAAATTGAAACGCTAAAAGATTCGCTGGGAGGCCTTATGGAATATATTAAAACAATTAAACAAATTTTACCCATTTTGTTTTTGTCGCTTTTATTATCGTGCGAAAAAAAAAGCGGCGAGCAGGATCCGTTTCTTTGGTTAGAGGATATAGACAGCGAAAAAGCGCTCAATTGGGTTGAAAAACACAATGAAGCCACGGCTAATATACTTGAGAAAGAGCCCTATTTTCAAGAATTTTATAAGAAGAATCTTGAAATTTATAATTCCAAGCAGAGGATAGCCTATCCGAGTATAAGAGGAAAGTATGTTTACAATTTTTGGAAAGATGAAAAAAGTGAACGCGGGATTTTTCGCAGAATACCCCTTAATAACTATCTTAAAAAAAGTTCCGGGTGGGAAACGGTTATAGATATTGATGCCTTGAGCCGAAAAGAGGGTAAAAAATGGGTGTTTAAGGGGGTTGAATGGCTGAAACCCGACTACCGCTATTGTCTGGTCAAACTTTCGGACGGAGGAGGCGATGCCGTTGAGATTCGTGAGTTTGACGCCATAACAAAATCCTTTATCAAGGGCGGTTTCTTTTTGCCTTCTGCCAAAAGCGGTATATCTTGGATAGATTATAATACGGTGTATGTTTCCACCGATTTTGGAAAGGGAACAATGACCACCTCCGGTTATCCTATGATTCTGAAAAAATGGAAACGGGGAACGCCTTTGAAAGACGCGATAACCATCTTCCGAGGCGATTCAACTAATATGGGGGTTTGGGGCGGCGTAATTAATACGCCGGAGCGCAAATATAAGATGATTTATCAGTATTTATCTTTTTATTCGAAAAATTATTTTGCTATTGAAAAAGGGAAATTAATAA
The DNA here is from genome assembly GCA_964424545.1 of uncultured Calditrichaceae bacterium. Lineage (GTDB taxonomy): Bacteria > Calditrichota > Calditrichia > Calditrichales > Calditrichaceae > JAUVIB01. Next base: position 4,390 of record CAYRJN010000114.1, on the reverse strand, counting down.
AATTGGATGTTCCCGATGATGCGGATTTACAGGGCATTTTTAAAAATCAATTATTGCTTAATCTGAAATCGGATTGGGAAATAGAGGGTAAAAAATATACGCAAGGCTCTTTAATCGGTATAGATTATGATGTTTTATTAAACGGCGGACGCGATTTTTCCGTAATTGTAACACCGGATAAAAAATCAAGTATTGCTTCCGTATCTTCCACCAAAAATTATCTGCTTGTTAATATGCTGGAAAATGTCCGTAGCGCGATTTATGCTTACCGTTTACAAAAAGGAGATTGGATTGGAAAGAAACTACCCTTGCCGCAGTACGGCGCCATATCTATTGTTGACGCTATTGATGAGTCGGACATGTTCTTCTATAGTTATCGCGGATTTCTTACTCCTACCAGCCTTTTTTATATGGAGAAACCGGGTAATAAATCTATTGAAATTAGTCATTTACCGGCTTTTTTTAATACGCAGGGATTAATGGTGCGGCAGAATTGGGCCGTTTCCAAAGACGGCGTGAAAATTCCCTATTTTATCGTTGCAAAAAAAGAACTTCCGCTTAATGGAAACAATCCTACGCTTTTGTATGGTTACGGCGGATTTGAAATTTCCATGACTCCGACCTATTCGGCAACAATCGGCGCCGATTGGTTGGAAAAAGGCGGCGTTTTTGTTTTGGCGAATATCCGCGGCGGCGGGGAATTCGGCCCGCAATGGCATCTATCGGCATTAAAAGAAAAACGTCAGAAAGCGTATGACGATTTTGCGGCCGTTGCCGAAGATTTAATTGCCAGGAAAATTACTTCTCCGCGTCATCTTGGAATTAAGGGCGGCAGTAACGGTGGTCTGTTGGTAGGCGTTGCTTTTACACAGGGACCGGAACTTTATAATGCGGTAGTCTGCCGCGTTCCTTTATTGGATATGAAACGTTATAATAAATTGCTGGCCAGTGCCAGTTGGATGGGGGAATACGGCAATCCGGATATCCCCGAAGAGTGGGCTTATATCAGCAAATATTCACCCTATCAAATTGTGTTAAAAGGAAAAAAATATCCCGTCGTATTTTTTAATACTTCCACGAGGGATGATCGCGTGCATCCAGGGCATGCGCGGAAAATGGCGGCTAAAATGGAATCGTTGGGCTATACCCTTTATTATTATGAAAATACGGAAGGAGGCCATGCGGCTGCGACGACCAATAAGCAATCCGCTTATCAAAATGCTTTAATTTATGCCTATTTGTGGAAGCAGCTAAAATATTAATTTAAGCCTTAGGACGTAGAAAAGTGAAACCAACGGGAACATAGATTCGCTAATTGATTAATGATAAAAAAAAGAAATAGAGTATTGTTTTTCAGCGGCAAGCCGCGCTTAATGTTTTTTAATGTTTGCAATTGCGATACAATTAACGTTATTGCCTTTTTAGAATATAACTCCGCAACGTGATTAATGAAAAAGGTCCGGATAGAATTGTCAACGTGTCATTCCTTCGAAAGAAGGAATCTAAATGTAGACAATGGCAAGATATAGATTCACGATAGAAATATTTGGGAATGACAGAAATGGAGATCCGATTAATCGGAAAATCTAAAATTCCGTCTATGTGAACTATGTATAATTTAGAAAATTCAAAATTGAGTATAACACAAAAATAAATGAAATGTCCGAAATATGGTATTTTTTGAAATTCCAATACGATAAGTTAATGGTTGGAATTTCGAATCCGTTAAAAATTAAAAAACACATGTTGAGATATTCCTTTAAAATAGAATTGCATTATATATTTTTCCTGTTGAGCTGTTATATCCTGTTTTTGTCAAACGTTGTTTATACGCAAGAGAATAATAATAACGCGGTTATCGACAGCCTGATAGAAAAGGGAAATATACTGCAAAATAAAGGAGATTTTACGCACAGCGACAGTTTGCTGTATATTGCATATGAAGCGGCAAAAAAAAGCGATGATAAGGTCAAGCAAATAAATATCTTAAATAAACTCGCCATAAACGCCACCTTGACTGGTCGTCTTAGTAAGGCTGTAATTTTGTTTGAGCAGGCGATTGATCTTTGTAAAAAACAAGGCTCAATGAAACTTCTATCCGATTTATATGAAAATATTTCTCTTACTTACCAAGATATGGGCGATTTAAAAAAATCGATCGACGCGCAGTTCCTTTCCTTAAAAATCCGTCAGGAAAATAATATTCCCAAAAGGATAGCTTCTAATTATAAAAAGATTTCGTCATTATACGATGAACTGGGCGACTATAATAAACAGGAAGAGTATATCCGTAAGGCTCTGTCAATCGTAACAAAGGATTCTTTAACGGACAAGCGCGCCTTGATAGCCATATACAATACGATAGGCAATTTTTTTGATAACAAAAGTCAGTATGACAGCAGCGCGTATTATTATAAGCTGGTAATAAGTGAAGGGAAAAAAATCGCTTGGGATAGAGCGGTCTCTACCGGCGTCGGCAATCTGGCCAATATTTTAAAAAAACAGGGGAAATATGATAAAGCGTTAAAAACCCATTTAACAGCCGTTAAACTTGAATCCGAAGTGGCCAATACAATGGGCGTTTGTATGGAATATCTTATGATTTCCGAAATCTACGGTATTAAAAAACAATATAGACAGGCGATTAAATGGGCGTCTAAAGCCTATCAATTGGCTGAGGAAAAACATTATATCAAAAAGGCAATGGCGGCGGCTGAGCAGTTGGGCGCTATGTATGCGAAATTAGGCGATTATAAACAAGCTTTTAATTATTTACGAACGAGCAAGACAATCCGCGATAGCGTTAGAGAAAATGAAGATAAACAATATTTGGCGGAGATAGAGGCAAAATATCAGAATGAATTGAAAGTTAAAGAGATCGAGCTCCTAAGGGCGCAAAATATCATAGCGACTTCAAGGTTAAAATATACGATTATATTTATTATATTGGCTGTCGCTATTGCGCTTCTATCTTTCCGGTATTATCGCAGACAAAATATATTTCGCACCAATAATTTAAAATTACAGGCCTTAAGCGCTCAAATGAATCCTCATTTCATCTTTAATGTTCTTGGCGCCATTCAAGCGTATATGTATAAGAACGACGCCGAAAAATCAGCTTATTTTTTAGAACGCTTTGCCAAGCTGTCCAGGGCCATGTTAAATTCGGTGGAGAAAAAATCCGTTTCGCTTGAGGAGGAATTAGAGAATATAAAAATATACATTGAATTGGAACAATTCAGGTATGATAACAGTTTTACCTATAAAATTGATTGCAAAGTAGATGACGCGGCGTTTGTTATGATACCGCCGATGATTTTGCAGCCTTTTGTGGAAAATGCCGTCAAACATGGTCTTGTAAATAAAGAGAAGGATGCGCATTTAAGAATTGTGATTGAAGAAAAATGCAATGAAATTACCGTTGTGATAGAAGACAACGGCCCTGGTTTTAAAACATCCGAAAACAAAACGCATAAATCCAAATCTTTGGGTATTTTGGAAAAGCGCAGACTAATTATGCAAAAACAGCTAAAAAAACCCCTGCGTTGTAAAATAGAGAATATTGCCGATATCAGGCCGGGGGAAAGCGGCGTGAAAATCACCGTAAGTTTACCGATAATGGATAAGTAATGATAAATGCTATTATAATTGACGACCAATCTCATTTTCAGGAGATTATAAAAAATCTTCTTGATAGCTATTTTCCCGAAATATATTTAAGCGGAACAGCTGCGTCGGTGGAGGAAGGCGTTAATAAAATCAAAACGTTAAAACCGAACCTTGTCTTTTTGGATATTGAGCTAAAAGACGGTAGCGGATTTCATATATTGCAACGTATAAAAGAACGGAATTTTAAAGTGATTTTTATTACGGCTTTTGATAATTTTGCTATCAGGGCTATAAAATTCAGCGCTTTGGATTATATTTTGAAACCGATTAATGAATATGAGTTTAAAACTGCCGTTGATCGCGCTTTGGAAATTATTGAAGGCAGGGAAGTAGAAGAGCAGATTAATAATTTCCTCAGCCATTATGAAAAGAAAACCCAATCAAAAAAAATCGTTTTAAAAACAAGCGACAGTCTTCATTTGATTGATATTGCCAATATTATTTATGCGCGGAGCGATAATAATTATACAACTTTTTGCGTAGAAGACGGCGATGAAATTATGGTTTCTCGCAGCATAAAAGAGTATGAAGAGCTGTTAAGCGATTACCGCTTTTTTCGCCCGCACCAATCCTACCTTGTAAATCTCAATCAAGTTCTGAGAATCGATAAAACGGACGGAGGTTTTATTGTTCTTAAAAACGGTATGGAAATTCCTATTTCCGTTAGAAGAAAAAACAAACTATTACAGATATTGGAAAAATTATAACGAATCCGGCAGAA
>CAYRJN010000113.1:0-12558 GCA_964424545.1 uncultured Calditrichaceae bacterium | reverse complement strand
ATAATGAGATAAAATAAAATCCATAAATAAAACAAAATCCATAAAAAACATATTTTTTTACAATTCATCGCTTTTTACCGAAAGGATAACTTTACAATGGGTGTTACCCGCTTTTTTACATACAATAAGAATACAACGGTATAACGTGATAAAACTACACCGTATAAGCAATACCGCAAATGACGACAAAAAAAATACCGAAAACAAACTCGACAATGCCGATTTGCATTACCGACAATCTATTCTTCATCGGGTATAACAATATACAACAGCGTATGAATAAGAGTATGACTGCAATCACTATTCCAACGGGAATAAGCTTAAAGCTTATCAAAATGACTATAATAAGAATTGACGTTAGATGAGCAATAAGCGGAGGAAGATTACTGTAACTTTTATTTTTAAACACTCTTATTTGCGTACGGACTAAAAATACCGTAGGCAATGAACGAGCAAGCAAAACAAGTAAAAACGCAAAAGTCAAGCTAATCGATTGTTTTTGCACGAGAAAAATAGTAGCCGCCATTAAAGAGATCGCAATGGGCACAATGAGCTCTCCGATAAGACTTTTACCTTTACCGGAAAGATCAATAAACATAAAAACAAACAATAGAAAAATAGCAAAAAACAGCCGCCAATTAATTGTTATATCGGTATTTACAATAAAATATTAGTATAAAAAAAGCGGCTATACTTACTACGATAAAAGAGACGGCAAAAATTGTTTTTTGATAACCTTGCGTAAATAAAGTTCGTACGGGCTGATGCGATAGAAAAGCAAATAACGCTCCCAGAAAAAGCATAAAGCCGTCAAATGACCAGGCAACCCACAGCGCCAACGATAAGGGTTCGAGAATAAACGCCCATGACCCATGCGACTGGGGCAATAACTTTTTAATTGTTTTTTTATTATTCATCCGTCCAACTATTATTAAGCCGAATTAAAAATTGATTTAATTTTTTAGATTTCTATTCCAAAATTCCAACATGGTATTATAAAGATGTATTCTCGCGGGTATATCCGAAATACCGTGTTTTCTCATGGGATAAACCATCAGATCAAACATTATATTATGTTTAATCAATTCGTTGGCAAAGGCTTGACTGTTTTGCGGATGAACGTTATCGTCATAAGTACCGTATATCAGCATCAGTCTTCCATGCAAATCTTTAGCATGTTTAACCTTGGAAGATTTTTCGTAGCCTTGCGGATTATCCTGCGGCCGTTTCATGGAAAATTCCGCATAAAACGTATCATAATAATGCCAGTCCGAAACAGGGGCCACGGCAATGCCCGCTTTAAATTCCTTCGTTTTGGTTAAGGCCGAAAGCGTAAAGCTGCCGCCGCCGCTCCAACCCCAAATACCGACGCGGGTTGAATCGATATATGGTCGATTCTTAAACCATTTTACTCCATCGCGTAAATCTTTTAACTCCAATTCATCCATAGCATCCAATAAGATAATATTTTCAAGCTTCTTGCTGATTGACGTGGCGCTTCTCGGATCCACCGTCGCTACAATAAAACCGTTATTCAGTAAAACCTGAGTAAAGGAAATGCCTTGATAACGATTTACAACCAAAGGCGCCGAAGGGCCGCCGTAAACATATAAAATTAAAGGATATTTTTTAGCAGGGTCAAAATCGGACGGCTTAAAAATCATTGCCGGCAGCGGGAACCCGTCTTTGGCTCTGATGGTAAAGTATTCCGGCGCCTGTATATCAAATTTAGAAAGAGCGTTTTTATCGGATTCGGCAATTAGTCTGACCTTTTTACCATTATTGCGATAGATACTTTTTGAAGGCGGATTATGTGATCCTGAAAAACGATCAACATAATATTTATAATCGGAGCTAAATGAAACCGAATGCGTTCCGGAACCTTCGGACAAACGTTCAAGCCCAGTTCCGTCGATATGAACCCGATATAGATGGCGTTCAATATTACTGTGCTTTAAAGCCGTAAAATATATCCAATCGCCCTCTTCATCCACGGCAACAACGGCCTGCCTTAACCAAGCCACGCCTCCCCCCGCGGATATCAACGCCCAATTTCCTTTGGTTATTTTTCGAACCTTTGTCCCTTTCATATCAAAAAGGTAAATATGCGCGTATCCGTCTCTTTCCGAAACCCACAAAAACTGTTTTTTATGCGGCAAAAAATGAAGATCGTCGTTTATATTTACCCAAGCTTTACTCGTTTCTCTCAATATCCTAGCTGCGCTGCCGTCGTCTCGCTTTACAAGATACAAATCCAACTGTGTTTGGGCGCGATTCATAGTTTGAACAGCAACTTCCTTAGAACCGGGCAACCAGTTTACTCTTACAAGATATTCATAAGATGCCGTATCAATTTTTACCCAAGTTGTTTTTCGAGAGTCAAGTTCTACAATTCCGGCGCGCACCAACGGATTTTTCCCGCCCGCTTTGGGATAGCGCTGCGTTATAACATCGGGAACCCATGGTTTAAAATCAACATAGTGCATGAGCGAAACCATTGATTCGTCTGTCTGCAAGTAGGCAATCGCTTTGGAATCGCCCGACCACCAATAGGCGATATTATGGCGGCCGAAAACCTCTTCCCAATACAGCCAAGACAGCGTTCCGTTCAATATATTTTCCGACCCGTCCTTGGTAAGCGGATACTCCGTCTTCCTATCGATATCATAGACATAAATATTATTTTCTCTTATATAAGATATTTTTTTTCCGTCGGGTGAAAACTTTACGGACTGCTCTTCTTGCGGCGTGTTGGTAACGCGCAAAAACTTCGATTTATTAAAGTCTAACAGGTATATATCGTCATTATAATTATAAATGGCTTTTTGTACGCCAGAATTAAAATCAATCGGCCAGCCTATTTTCCTCGGCGTTTGATTTTCTCTAAAAATGCTTTTAAGCGAAACCATAGCCTTTTCAGTACTGTAAATATCGGACGTCTTCCCCGATTCAATATCATATAACCTTATTGTCGTATCTTCCCTTGCATAGAACAATAAATGCGTATTATCATACCACGCCGTTTGAGGAAGACGTAGCATTTTAAATGTTTTGGGACTGTAAACGGTCTCCACGGTAATGTTTTTTTTCTGCGCCGAAACATTTTGGGCAAGTAACAAAAACAGAATGAAGATTTGAAAAATTATTTTGGACATAGCGAAATCCTCGCGTCTTATTAGAATTAAATATTGTCAATTCATTAAACTATATTTTGCTCATATACATTATGATATTTATATTTAACCATAAAACGCTTAAAGATACATTAAATTTGTATTGTGTGCAAAAAAGAGAGACAAAGATTTTTATGATTTCTAAACTTGACATTAAACTTTGCGTTAGATTCTTTTCATGATTGTTTTATTTGTCGAGCGTTCATTAGCCCACATTTCAAAATTAATGGAATAGGTTGCATTTAAATTATGTTTATACCCGCAGAAGAAAACAATCATTAGAAAAGGAGACAAAATGAAATATGCATTAATCCTGTTAGGCCTGCTGTTATGGATGAGTTGCTCGTCCATAACCATCAAGCATGACTATGCCCCCGAATACGATTTTAGTAAAATCAAAACATACCGCTGGGCATCCGGCAAAGAAATTAATCCGGATGACGAATTACACAAACATCCGCTTGTAGCTAAACGCGTTCAAATTGCCGTAGATAAAGTGTTAAAGGAAAAAAGTTTGGTTAAAGCAACGGAAGACCAGCCTTACGATGTGGTTGTGTATGCGCACGCCGGCGTAAAAGAACGCACACAAGTAACGCAGACGGGCGTAAGCGTGGGTGTGGGTTACGGACCCGGTTACCGCGGCGGTTACAGAGGATATGGAGGCTGGTATGATCCGTGGTGGGGACCGGCCGGCGGAACGACTACGGTAAGCCAATACGAAGAGACAACACTGGTTATCGATATGGTTTCGTGGAAGGATAAAAAATTAGTCTGGCGCGGCATGGCAACCGGCGTAGTGAGAGATAATCAAAACGGTCAGGAGCAACAGGAACGAATTTATAGTATCGTAGAAAAAATATTTAAAAATTATCCTCCGGGTAAAAAGTAAATACTAATGCCGTTAAGCTTATAGAAAACGTGACGGATGAAGACACGCTTATCGTTACCGTCCCCACAACGGTAATCATCGGCAATCAGAACAATGTTTCGGTAATAATCGATGAATTGGCAAGATCACAAAACGCCTCAACCACAGCGGCTTTAACTTATACGGTTTACGGCAGCATTGAAAACACAGAACTGAGCGGCAACCACTCGCTGCCCGTAGAACTATCTCCATTCACCGCGCAAGATAATAAGGGCAAGGTTTTGCTTAACTGGATTACAGCGAGCGAAACCAATAACGCCTTTGGATTATTAAACGTTCGCTTTCCGACAAGGATAACAAATTTGAAGAGATTGCGAGAGTCGACGGACAGGGTGGCATGTCGGCCGAAACACGCTATGAATTTATTGATGGCAATATAAATGTTAAACCCGCTACATCTATTCCTCAACCTCCGTATAGCTTAACGGACAAAGAGTTGAAGAGGCAAGCATTGAAATAACCACAAAACGTCCGCTGACATTTTAATTGGCGCAAAACTATCCCAATCCTTTTAACGGAGGCTGATGGATTTAGAAGCATCAAAAAATGCTTTATTTGAAATAAGGCAATAGAGATACAAAAAATCCGGTTATGCTTAGATGTGCATTAACCGGATTCTCATTGTTTATAATCACAAAATTATCTATGCGCTAAGTGATAACGCCTTAACCAGCGCATATTCATTTTCAAGTATAGTGAAGAGTTCTTTTACGGATATTATCTCTTCAAGCCGATAAGCGTTTGCTCCGGCAAAGGCATAACCGTTTTTAAAATCGCCCCGCTGCGCGTTATTAAGCGCGTCTGCGATGCAGTAAGGCGCCGTGCGATAATCGCATGTTTTCAGACATTTCCACGAACATTTAATCGGTTTTTTACGGCCACCGCTAACATCTTCAAGAAAACCGTTATTAATGGCGCGTCCCGGCAACCCCACAGGGCTTTTTATAATGGTTATATCCTTTTTTTTGCTATTAATATACTGTTGTTTAAATTCCAGCGAAGCATCGCATTCATGCGTTGCCACAAAGCGTGTGCCCATCTGCACGCCGCTTGCGCCCATACATAAAAATTTATCAATGTCGGCGCCGTCATATACGCCGCCCGCTGCAATAACAGGAACTTCGATTCCATATTTTTCTTCATAGATTTTAGCAGAGCCGACCACTTCCGGAATTATTTTTTCCAACTCAAAGGCGCTGTCTTCAATTTGATGATTTTTGTATCCTAGATGACCGCCGGCAAGCGGGCCTTCCACGATTACTCCGTCGGGAATACGGTTATAGGCTTTTTCCCAATATTTGAAAATAATATCAAAAGCGCGTTTCGACGAGACGATCGGCAAAAAAGCCGTGCGCCTTATATTTTTAGGATTAATATCCTGTGGAAACTTCAAAGGCAAACCGGCGCCCATGATTATCACATCGGCTTCTTCTTCTATGGATACTTTTAATAATTCATTATAATCGGTCAGAGCTACCATAATATTTACCCCGATTATCCCGTCGCTTTTAGCCTTTGCTTTACGAATCTCTTCACGTAAAAAGTGCAAATTGGCTTCTCTGTATTTCATTCCGCTGTCTTCATGCAATAATCCGAGAGCCACGGAAGAGATGACGCCTATCCCGCCTTCTTCGGCAACGGCGGAAGCCAGACCGGAAAGCGATATGCCTACGCCCATCCCGCCTTGGATAATCGCTTTCTCAGCGGTAATATTTCCGATTTTCAATTGTGGCAATTTTTCTTTGTACATATTAAATCTCCATATTTTTTCGTACATAACAATTATATCACAATTTTTTGCTTCGTATTGTAAAACTTGTGTAAAAACATTAAATTTCAATTTGAGTATAAATCATTATTCATTTTAAGGATATTATGCGCGGAAAAAATTCGTTATTTTATCACGTAATTATTTTCATAATGGCTCAACTGGCCTGGATTTCATTATTAGGATTGTGGATTTACTGGTATATCGTTAATTATGTAAATGTTGACAAAACGGGAATTGATAATATTTCCAATACCTCCAATATTTTTGCTTTGGTCAGCGGATTGATTTTATTACTTTTTATATCAGCCGCTATGTCCTTAATCTTTATATGGCTGGCACGGCAGGTAAGCCTTAATAAAATGTATGATAATTTCATTGCCAATATCACGCACGAATTAAAATCTCCTCTCTCCTCCATTCAGCTTTATCTTGAAACAATGAAATCAAGGAAAGTGCCTGAACAGAAGCAGAGCAACTTTATCAACACGATGCTCAGTGATGTAGAGCGTTTAAACAATTTAATCAATTCCATTCTTTATATGTCCGGATTTGAACGAAAAAAAACTGCGAGAAAATACCCCCACGATTATCATGTCTATAAAGCGGATGAAGTGATAAGGGAACTTATATACAGAGCGGCCGAACGCTATCAAATTCCGCAGAAAGCGGTTGCGGTTAAAGGACGCGCCGATTGTAAATGCGTGATTGATAAAAATTGGCTGGCCATCGCTATTAATAATCTTGTGGATAACGCAAAAAAATATTCGTTGAGTGCTTTACGATTAGATGTGATTTTACGCTGTACCGATAAAAATTTTATTTTCTATATTCGCGATAACGGCATCGGCATCGAATTGAAAAATCAAAAAAAAATATTTAATAAATTCCAAAGAATATACAATAGCAGCAGCCCCAATGTAAAAGGAACAGGTCTGGGGCTTTACTGGGTTAAAGAAATTGTAAAATATCACGGTGGAAAAATTCGCGTAAGCAGCAAAGGGCTGGGCAATGGAACGGTATTCCGCATCGATCTGCCGGTTTACCAGGCCACAAAAAAACGCTATATCCGCAACTTACTGGAATGGAGTAAAAAAGAATCGGAGGAAAGTAATGGATGACACACCAGCAATACTTCTTGTTGAAGATGAAGAATCTCTTGCCGTCGCTCTTGAATATAATCTTAAAGAAGAAAACTATATCGTTGATTGGGCCAAGGACGGCAGAGAAGCTATCGCTTTCTTAAATAACAATCGATACGATTTAATTGTGCTTGATATTATGCTACCCTATATGAACGGATTTGAAATTGCCGAATATATTCGCAACAAAGACCCGCAAATTCCGATTTTAATGCTAACCGCAAGGAGCGAAGACGACGACCGTATCAAAGGTTTAGAAACCGGGGCCGACGACTATCTGACAAAACCGTTTCATTTGCAAGAACTAATGCTGCGTATTAAAGGGATGCTCAGGAGAAAATCATGGTATAAAAAATCAGCCGATTTGCAACCTATAATAAAATTCGGTGAGAATGAAATAAATTTTGAGAATCTTTCCTGTAAAAACAGCAAGGGGGAGTTTAGCTTAACTGCCCACGAAGCCATGCTTCTGAAATATTTAATTGAAAACCGCGATAAAGTAATATCTAGGGGCGAATTGCTTAAAGAAGTATGGAATCTCAATTCCGATATGGAGACACGTACCGTGGATATTTTTATTTCCCGCCTGCGTAAATATTTTGAACCTGATCCGGTTAAACCACGCTATATTAAAAGCATACGCAGCGCCGGATATCTATTTACCGAAAAATCGTAAATTTTGATTACCTCGGTCGGTTTGCCTGTTTCTGGACGTGTCAACGTCATACGATAGCTTAAACGCTTGGTATAACTATCTATACAACGATATAAGCGGCATCTACCGAACACGAAAACTAAAAACTACGCTTTCTCCGTTAGATGTATAAAGAATTAGATTAAGATTAACTTCCTTGCGTATTAAAGAACAATTAAACCAATATTCCGCTTGGCCTATCGGGTTGAAATGATCCCCATTCAGACCGCATTTCACGATGAAGCATACGCAAGTCCTTTCGTAAATCTTCAACGGAAGGACGCTCCCAATACCAATAGCCGTTATATACTTTGTAGATAACCAAACCCGGTTTCAGAACAAACGTATGAGAAATTATTCCGCCTTCTTCGCTTTTGTCCGCAACATCCAGCGCATTAATAATAACATTTTTCGAATCATAAAGAAACGGCCAATATGCGCCTACCCGACTGCGAAAACCCATTGCCGCTTTGCCGTTTCCATTTATAAGCGTTACAAGTTTGCTGTGACCTTCCGCTAATTCGGGATAAAACGGGACAAGCAAACGATGCTGTAAACGATCGCCGCGGTAATGATAACCACGCGCTACAATAACGATTAAAGCGTCGGCATTTTGAATTTCGGATAATTTCCGTATTTTTTTATTATGATCGGGAAGTTGAAAATCAGGAAAACTTCCGCCTTCTACCATATCTGTTGTCAATTTTTTTACCTTTTTTTTACATTAGCGCCTTTTACCTTTTCCGGTTCAATATGAACCGATATAAATGTATTGCGCCCGTAATGCTCTTTTAATGCTCTTTCAACATCCGTTGATATATCGTGAGCGTCAACTACATTAAGCGAAGGATCGACCCAAAGATGCAGCTCAATCGCAACGGCGTTACCCACTTTACGTGTCCGTAAATTATGAGGATTTTTTGCTCCCTTAACCCTTTTAACAATATCGATGATTGTCTTCCGTTCATCGCTGTCCAACGACGCTTCTAAAAGTTCATTTAAGCTTTGCAACATAATCATACCGGCTACTTTTATAATAAAATAGCTAACCACAACAGCCGCCGCAGGATCCAATACTCGCCAAGCATCACCCAACATGATGGCACCGCCAATACCGATAAAGGCCGCAATGGACGAAAGTGCGTCGCTACGATGATGCCAGGCATTGGCAATCAGTGATTGTTTACCCGTTTTTTCTCCGACATATTTTGTATAGCGATAGAGCAATTCTTTAACAAGGATGGATAACGCGGCTACGGCAAGAGTAAGAGAACCGGGTTGAACCAGCATTTCGCCTTGATAGAAAGCGTATATTCTAAGAGAAGCTTTCCAAAAAATCATTATCCCTGCGATAAGTAGAATGGTACCGAGGATAACCGTTGAAAAAGTTTCAAATTTACCGTGACCGTAATTATGCCCTTCGTCAACCGGTTTCTCTCCGATTTTTATGCCAATTAGCACGATAATATCGCTTACAAAATCGGAAAAGGAGTGAATACCATCGGCAATTAGTGCCCCGCTTTTGCCGAGAACACCCACTATTATTTTAAAAATCCCAAGAAGAACATTCAAAATAATGCTAATTACGGTTATACCTGCCGGATTAATCATAGTCAAACTTTCATTATTTTTTTAATATTGCACCGTTTACTTTTTGTAAAAAGCTGCCACGGATATAAACCAATATTCACAATATGTTGTTATAGTCGTATGGAACACCTGTTTATCGTCAGAATCAAAGGGCTTTTCCTCCGATAAAAAAGAATCCTTTTTAATCGAAGTACGGATACCATCACAAAAATATTCATTGTATCTTGATTTATCCATTCACCGTATAACAGACCATATTTTTAACTTATAACTATGAGCCGTTATTTCACATATAATCGCTCTCTCTAAATATTAAAGCGGAAAATTTTTCAATCTCCGTATCTTTATCTTTCCAAGCATTGAGTGGCAAACCGGCTTTACGACAGGTTTGTTCAAGAAACTGCGTTCGATCCCAGCCCCAATCGGTGGCGACCTGCGGAAGCAACAGCCCCTGCTGAAAACCTTTTTTAACAAGCAACCCATCGCGCCCCACTTTTATTTCCGATATATCGTTTACTTTTTCCAACGGCGTTAACACGGAGATTTCTATTTCAAGATCAGTAAGTTCCTCAATACTCAACGAAGGAAAACGGGGATCACGAAAAGCTGCGGATATAGCGTTATCCTGCACGGCGTCCTGCAACGGTTTATACCCCTCCACATAGCCGATACAGCCACGCAAGTCATGATGCTTTTCCAAGGTAACAAATACGCCGCATTTTTCTTTAAGTTTATCGGAAAAATAATCGACTTTTAAAGGATTATCATTATGGAAATAGTTGACAATTGTTTTTCTGGCCAATTCCAGTAAAAACTTTTTTTCTTCATCATTTAAGCTAAAACTCATCTAAACCCTCCTTTCAGATTGCCATTTTGAATACAATTTAGTATTTTAGGATTAAAGTTGAAAGCCTTTTTTTGAAAAATCATTCAAACAGGAGATATTATGTTAGATGTTGACACTACCGCACCTGATTTCACCTTACCGAATCAAAACGAAGAAAATATCGCGCTATCGCAATTTAAGGGGAAATGGGTTATACTCTATTTTTACCCGAAAGATATGACTCCCGGCTGTATAACCGAAGCCTGTACATTTCAGGAAAGTATGCCCGATTTCTCCAAAATTGACGCGGTAATTCTCGGAGTTAGTAAAGATTCGATTGCCCGTCATAAAAAATTTGCCGAAAAATACAATTTGCAATTCCCGCTCTTAAGCGATGAAAACGATCATGTTTGCGAGACTTATGAAACTTGGCAAAAAAAGAAACTTTACGGCAGAGAATTTATGGGTATCGTTCGTTCCACTTATATTATTGATCCTCAAGGAAAAATTGCCAAAGTTTATCCAAAAGTTAAAGTAAAAGAACATGCCGATGAAGTGTTGACGTTTTTAAAGAATATCGGATAAAGTTTTGAGGTTATATGGAACCAAAACGCCTCAGGGAAAAAATAGATGCGATTGATTCAAAAGATTACGGTGTTTATCAATCGCTTTTGGGGGAATATACCTTTCCGGCCTTTAGGTTAATTATTGAACGGATACCGAAAGATCCGTTTGCCCCTTCCCACACCGGTATATACAGGATAATCGCAAAACGCAGCGACGCGCGTATTATAGATTGGAATACAACTCATAAGACCACAGAGATTGCTTTCCGCGATTTTATTGCGCGTCTTTTTTATAAAGCGTCTAAGTTGATTTCCCATGGCAGACGCGGAACGGGCAACAGCGGAATTATCACTATTAACAAGCCTGGGCAGGCTATTTTAGAGCGTAATAATGTTATCATCGACAACAACTATATTGAAATACGTTGTTTTGTAGGACTGCCTGCGAAAGGCCGCCTAATCGACGCCGTCACGGCCAAAAAAATGCTTTTGGAAGAACTCCCAGAAATTGTAGAAACCTCGCTATTTGAACGTTACATTGATATCTCTGCGCTCAAAGAGCATATCGAAACAGCGGAAGATACGGAGTTTCTTAGAGAAAAACTTTCCGAATTGGGTCTGATCGCATTCGTATCCAACGGAGCCGTATTACCGAGACAAAGCGGCTTGAGCGATGAGCCGCTGCTTAAAGAGGCGGCTATTCACTTTCAAGTGCCCGAAAGTATGGAAGTGCGTATCAGCTTGCCGCATCACGGTTCAATCAGCGGTCTGGGCATACCGAGCGGCGTAACCTTGATTGTCGGCGGCGGATTTCACGGTAAATCGACGCTTATGGATACTATTGCCATGGGTATATACAATCATATCCCGGGCGACGGACGAGAATTTTGCGTTTCTTTACCCCGGACATTAAAAATTCGGGCATACAGCGGTCGCTCTATTACCAAAACGGATATCTCCTCGTTTATTGACAATCTGCCATACGCGAAAGACACCAAAAGATTCAGTAGTACAAACGCCAGCGGAAGCACGTCGCAAGCAGCGGCCATAATTGAGGCCATAGAGGCCGGAGCAGAAGTTTTGTTAATGGACGAGGACACTTGCGCCGCAAATTTTATGATACGCGATGATAAAATACGCCGCTTAATTAAGGCCAAAGATGAACCTATAATACCTTTTATCGACAGAGTGCAGCAGCTCTACCGAGAAAGGGGCGTTTCCACTATTCTCGTTCTTGGGGGCAGCGGCGATTACTTCCGCGTATCCAACTACATTATCCAAATGCGCAATTACCGAGCTGTTGATGTAACAAAACAAGCGCACGAAATTGCACCTTTAAACAAAAGTAAAGCGCTCAACCAATCGGAAAAAATATTTCGCATCAAAGAGAGAATTCCTTTTGCCGACAGTATCGACCCCATAAACGAATACCGAAAAAAACGCATTATTGTCAAAGACAAACATACGCTCACTTTCGGAAAACAAAGTATCGATATAAGCGATCTTGAACAAATTGTAGAATTATCGCAAATAAAAGCTATTGGATTTGCGATAGACTATGCGAAAAAGTATATGGATGGTGAAACGCCGTTACGGAAAATAGTTGAAACCGTATCAACCGATATAAAAAGAGACGCTTTGGATATATTGAGTAAACAAAAAACGGGAAACTTCAGCTATTTTAGACCAATAGAAATGGCAGCGGCTTTCAATCGTATGCGCGGAATAAAAATGAGACAATTATAATAGGAATTTAAAAAGACCTAAGTAATTGATATTCAGCAACTTTTCTTTAATAAATTTTATTAAAAAGTGATTTAATTCTACTTAGTCGGTAAAAAAAAAGATGATAAGTAATTGAAAATTTTGTA
>CAYRJN010000112.1:0-12561 GCA_964424545.1 uncultured Calditrichaceae bacterium | reverse complement strand
TTTCAAAATATCAATTGTATTTGCCGGACACAGAAGAATTAAAGAAAAAAGTGAGAGAAATAATTGAAAAATAACAGGTGGTAACATTGCGTATAAGCAATGGCGGGCCAAGTGCTAAAAATGAACGAAAATGACTAAAATAAACGATAGTGCAAAACTGAAAATTTGATGCTTTAAAATGCCAAACGCACCATATTCAAATCGTTGGCATCATACCATTAAAACTTTGTGCTAACCTGAAAATCCAGCGTTTTATTCAAATTTTTACTTGCCAGAACGAATCTGATCCGGAGTGTTTTATTCATGGAAAATTAATCGTATAGCCGAATGATTAACGGCTGAATTCCAAATGAATCGAAAATTGAAAAATCAAATCGGAAAGATCAAAATCATATTGGATAATGAAAAATGAAAAAGACGAACCCCTACTCGACCAAATTTGTAACGTGAAAATGCAAACTTGAAAAAATGGATTTGAAAAGTATTAAAGGAGTGATATAAAATACTACCAAACCGAATAAAAATTACAAAAAATCAAAACTAATAAAGAAATTCGTAATAAAAAAGAACAATAAATACTCGAAAAACAAGCACAATGGAAAAGCGGAACGTGATTTTTGGCATAAAAGAGAATGATTTGGAATCAATTCCGAAAATATTTAATAGCCGATTTGACTTAAAATCTTTATATCCTAATAGAGATAGATTCCATATAAGTGAATATTTTGCGTGAATCGGTAAAAAAGATACTGCGACGATTTTTTATGCCTCATTAAAAAAATTGCTCCAAAAAACGATAATACTAAAAAATTAAAATCTTTACTAAAGCCGAACCTTATACAAAGAATTCTTAAAAAATTTGATGAAAAGTCCCGGAAACTTGATAAAAATATTTCATTATTGAATAAGATTTAAGTTGTTAATTCCGATTTGGCCGTATCAAATGGCGAGCCGATAAAATAATGGAAATATTGCGTTGCATTAAACGCGCCTACAAAACCGCAAAATCCAATTCGACATTGTTTTCATTCTGCGGCGCTGTATACCCGCCAATTTTCAAGGCGCAGTTATCCGCTCCATTTGTGCGGATATTCGGCCGCATCGTTTTACAACCTTATCTTTATATTACCGCGCAATAAATTGAAGTTTTTTATGACGGTTAGCGTAAATATCTCCTTTAACATATAATTTTGCAGCCAAAAATAAACAGGTTTTTATTTAATTGCCAGATTTCCGGTCAATTGATCAATCTCCAGACGACTGATGCGCGCTTGATAACGAGACGTAATATAATTGGCCTGCGCTCTCAGCAGCTTTATTTGGGCATCACGATAATCAAGCGATGTGGTTGTGCCCAATTCATAACGTTCCTGCTGCCTTTCCAAATTTTGCCGAGCCGCTTCTACATTTTCTCTTTCCAAATTCATTAACTTTATTCGTTTTTTATAGGTATTGTATTTTTCGCGTACTAAACCGGCGATAAAATTTTTGGTTTTTTCGTAATTTATTCGGGCGTTTTTTCGTTGAATTTTTGCGTTTTGCACATCAATGGCATTTTGCATTCCGTTAAAAAGATTCCATGAAAGCTGCAATGCTCCCTGATAATTTACACTGGTGGAGGTGATTTCGCCACCGGCGCTGCGGTTAATATTGCGATCGCCGTAGGTTGTGCTGCCGTTAAGCGATATTCGCGGATAAAAAACGGATTTTGTTAATGAGATGTCTTTATCGGCAATCTCCTTGTTTTTTAAAGACGCGGCAATAATACTGTTGCGTTCAAACGCCAAATCCAAAATTTCATCGTATTCCAGTTCCAAAAAATCTATGTTAATTTCTTTCTGCACCATTACGCTGTCTAAAGGATCGCGTCCTAAGGAAATGTTGAGATTTTTATCGGCAATTTCCACCTGTAACTCCTGATTCAGTAGCGTTGCGCGATCAACGTTATAAACCACTCTGGCATTTAACAGATCGGTTGAGGAAGCGCCTCCGATATTACCGCGTACTTTTTCTTTTTCCAGTCGGCTTTTGGAAATTTCCAGATTATCCTTGGCCACATCAAGAAGCTGCCTTTGTTGTACGACGTTATAATAAGCCCGCATAATTTGCACAACGGAAGTTTCAATTTGATTCCTCGCCTGTTCATAACCCAGCTCGGCGAGCTCGTCATATTTTTTCTTATTAACGAACATTTTAAATCCGTCAAAAAGCGTCCAATTCATCATCAGAGAACCGGAATAATTTTTAGTAGTAATACTTCCGAAGCTAAAAGGGGAATTGGTATCTTCGTCGGTTTTGGAAATGCCGGCGTTTGCGGAAGCGTCAAAAGTCGGCATAAAGCCGGCAGCGCCTTTGCCGCGGTTGTTATCGGCAATTTCAACGCTATTGCGTGCAATGCGGATATCAAAATTGTTCTTTAAACCTATTTTTATGGCTTCTTCAACGCTTAAAATATTCTGTCCGTAAAGAGGCAAAATTAAAAACAGAAGAAAAATTGTTTTTTTTATCATTTCTTTAATCCTGTTATTTATAATTGATACGATTAAAACATAATTTGATGAACGTTAAACTGATAATTTTTCTGCGTCGAAAACTTCTTTATAGGCCGGTTCAACCGACTCATAGCTTACGTTTGTCCGACCATTTAATTTAGCGAACCAATAGCGTAATTTATTCAGCGCGAGAAATTCGGCCGGCAGCACAATTAATAAAATAATGGTTCCGAATATTAAGCCGTAAGCAACGGAAATGGCCATGGGAATCAAAAATTGCGCCTGACGGCTGGTTTCCAAAATAAGCGGGCCTAATCCGAAAGCCGTAGTAATAGATGTAAGCAAAACAGGACGCAGACGGGAGAGACCGGCGTTGAAAACCGCATCGACAACATTTTGATTATTTCTTAAATTACGATTTATTTGATCGATTAAAACGATGCTGTCGTTAATTACAATTCCCGATAAGGCAATAATACCGAACATGGACAACATACTCAATTGAACGCCTTGAATGCCATGACCCCAAATTGCGCCGAGTATGCCAAGGGGAATCAGAGAGAAAACCAGCGCGGCCTGTAAATAGGAGCGGAAAACAAGTATAACAATGATTAACATGGCCAGCAGAGCGACGGGGAAGGCTTTTGCGATTGATTTTTGAAATTTTTTCTGATCGCGCGACTGTCCCTCATAAGAAACCGTTACGCCTTGTACCTGCGATAATACTTTTGGAATTGTAACCATATTAATTTCGTCAAGAATAGGCGGCAGATCGATGTGCTCGCTTACCAAACTCGCTTCCACTTTGATCTCTCTACGACGATCCAAATGATTAATGGCCGAGATTCCCCGCTCGATGGTATAGCTTGCCAGTTCGCTGAAAGGATATTCTCCCGATTTTGTTCGAATGCGCATCCGATCCAGATTACCGAGCGACGATCGCTCTTCGGGTCGGTAACGCACCCATACCCTAATTTCATCTTTCCCACGCTGTATGCGTTGTATTTCTTGTCCGAAAAAGCCTTGGCGGACTTGCATAACCACGTCGCTTAGGGTCAACCCGAGAGCATAGGCGCGTGCTTTGAGTTTTATCTTTAGCTCTCTGCGTCCCTCTTGATTGGAATCGGTTATGTCGCGCAAAGCGCTGTATTTTTTCAGCTCCGCGACTAATAAATCCCGAGCCTGATTCAATTGGTTAATATCGTTGCCGAGCAGACTGATCGATACGGGTTTCCCGAACATACTGGTGCGTCCGAAACTCGCTTTTTGCACTTCGGGCATGGGGCCGGCCATTTTGCGCAGACGATTGGCAATGATATAACTATCCATATTGCGTGTTTCTCCGTCCAATAGCTGAATAGTAAGCATTCCGGCGTGACTGCCTTTATCTCCGAGATTATTTTTACCGATATCGCGTCGGATTCCGATTATTACATCTTTACCGTCCGCTCTCTCTTCTTTTAAACGGCGGTTCAAAATCCATGCTTTGCGCTCGATAGAAGCAAGCAAAGAATCGACCTTTGCTTCCTGACTCCCCGGTTGCAGTGAAATATTTACCGGAAAGGTGTCTCCGTCGATAAAAGGCATAATGGTTTGACCGATAAAGCCACCTTTCATTAATCCCACGGTCATCAGGATAAGAGCGAGCGGCGTCATTAAAGTAATCCATTTATGTTTTAGCGTAACGCGCAAAACAGAAGCGTAAACGCGGTTGGTAAACCATGAAATTCCTTTTTCGATTTTTTTTCTAATCGCGCTGTCCGTTTTATGGGAATGCATACCTTTTGAATGTACGAGATGCGAAGGAAGAATGAGAAACGCTTCGATCAATGAAAAAGTTAGAGCGGCGATAATGACAAGAGCCAGCTGCCACATAAATTTTCCCATACCGCCTTCAAGGAAAAAGAAAGGCATAAATGCGAGGATGGTTGTGGCTACCGAGGTAAAAACGGGCGCCAACACTTCTGAAGTGCCTATTTTTGCCGCCTCAATGGCCGATTTTCCCTGTTCATAATGAGCGTAAATATTTTCGGCCACAACGATGGCGTCATCCACCAAAATTCCTACAACAATAATCATTCCGAAAAGGGAAATCAGATTGATGGTTATGCCGATCATGGAGACCACCACAAACATCCCGGCGAAAGCAAAAGGAATACCGGCGGAAACCCAAAAAGAGAGCCGCAGGTTAAGAAAGAACCCCAAAGCGGTAATAACCAATATCAGACCGAAAATTCCATTGCGCACCAACAGGTCTAAGCGCTGTTGTAAAATAATGGTGCGGTTATCTATGATTTTAGCATTAACCGCCTTATGGCTGTTATTAAATTTTTCCACCAGTTTAACCGTTTTTTCTGATATGGCGATAATATCTTCGCCTTCCGCCTGATCGATGCTTAGAATAACGGCATTACGCCCGTCGTAATAGGTTTTGTTCGGCGTATCTTCCCATTTTTCCAAAACATCGGCAATATCGCCAAGATGAATAATCGTTCCCGCAGCGGTTCCGCGGACAGGAATGTTATAAAGGTCTTTGGCGCGATAACCACGACCATAAGCGCGGATTAATATCTCTTCATTTTCCGTATCTAATTTCCCGCCTGTGATATTTATATTAGCCCCGGCTACGGCTCGGCGGATGTCGTCAAAGGTAAGCTGGTAACGTCTTAAATCGCTTTCGGAAACTTCGATAGAAAATTCCAATCGCGGCAGTCCGGTTATTTCAACCTGAGAAATTTCGTCTTCGGCAAGTAATTCATCGCGAAAATGATCGGCGATATATTTTAAATTATAGAGATCCGTTTTACCGGACAAAACAATAGAAAGCGAACGGGAGCGAAATTTCTGCTCGAAAATAACCGGTTTTTCTGCGTCCTGCGGAAAAGAGTTAATACGATCGACCGCATTTTTAACGTCGTTTAACATTTTGTCAAGGGAAGCGTTCTCGGTAATTTTTACGGTAATAATACCGAGATTTTCACTGGATGTTGAAGTAATTTGGTCAATCCCCGGCAAACCGTCAAGATTTTCCTCAATTTTTAATACGACCCCCTCTTCAACCTCTTCTGGCGACGCTCCCGGATAAACAACCTGAATGGTAATGATATCCGGCTCCGCTTCAGGGAACAAAGAAGAGCGCATTTGCATCAAAAAAATTAACCCGAAACCGAAAACGCTGACCATGATAACATCGGTCCAAATTTTGTAACGCACAAAAAAGGAGATTATTTTATTCATTAATATCATCCTCCCCGATTACCTTGCGCGCCTTGGCCGGCATACCGTCGGCAACGCCTTGTAAGATTTCCGTTACAAGCGTGTCTCCTTTTTGGATTCCCGACGTTATAATTACGCGGCTGCTTTCTTTCCTTACAATATTTACGGGCGTATATTTAAGTTTGCCGTTTTTAATTAAGTAAATATAATGATCCTCGTAAACGGCTTTTCGTTTTATGGTTTCGGCATTATCGACCGTTTTTCCGGGAATATTGACCGTTAAAAATATGCCGTTATAAAGATCTTCAATCTTACCTCCGCTAACGGCGATATAAAGAGGAATGGTTTGTGTGCGTTCGTCAATGGCGCTTCCGATACGCTTAATTTTACCTTGCCAACGTTCGTTGAGTTCGGCGGAATAAAGCGTTACGAAACTTCCTTTTTTAATCCATTGAATATCTTCAACGGGCAGCGGCGTCTCCACTTCCAATTTATCAAGATTAATGATTTGTCCGATTTTCGAGCCGGCTCGCGCCGTGGAACCAACACGTAAATCGGCGGAAAGAATTGAGCCGGAAAAAGGGGCGTAAAAATAGTGCTTTTGAAGTAATATTTCCTGTTTTTGGATGGAATAATAAAGTTTATAGACATTAAAACGCGTAAGAAAAAGTTTGATTTTTTGATTTCTTGTTTCAGGTAAAGGCGGCAGTTTATCTTCAAAATTACAATGATCAAAATATCTTTGAAAACGTTGGTAATCTTCGGGGAAATCCAATTTAATTTCAGGCAGAACCGAAGCGAGCGCATTAAGAAAATCGCTCTTTAAGCTGTTCAGATCATAGCGTATTTGGCGGTCGTCAATTTTAAAAAGAAGTTGTCCTTTACGAAAGCGCTGCGCCGGTAAAAAGGGAATATCACCTTTTTCCATAACACCCGTAACTTCGCTGATTATGGCAATCGGCCGGGTAGACTGCGCTTTTCCGTAAGCGGAAACGGAAGCCCTAATTTGGCGTGGATCTGCGATCTTTACAATTACGTTTTTCGGATGAATGACAAGTTGTTTGCGCTGTTGTTCTTTTTTAAAGCTGCTGAAAAACTTCATCAATACAACGCCCGCAACTAAAATAACAATCGGATAGAGATAACTTTTTTTAAACTTCATTTAACTGTCCTCTTCTAAATTTTTTATCATTTGTAATAATGTTTTTGTTGTAATTGCCAATTCCTGCGCGGGAATATTTTTTTCTGCAAGAGTTTTGGACTTCATACCCCCTACTACACATTTTTCCTGAAATTCTTTCCCTTTATTGCTGAGGAAAACGCGTTTGTTGCGACGGTCTGCCGGATCGGCTATACGTCTTAATAGCAGTTTTTTTTCTAAAAGATCAATAATACGTGAAATGCTGGCTTTGTCTTTAAAGGTCAATTCGGCCAGTTCCTGCTGTTTGCGGCCGTCTTTTTGCCATAGATAAATAAGCACGAGAAATTGATCCATGCTGATATCGATACCGGTTACGGCAAAAATATGGTTAATCCTGCTGTGAATAATACGGTCCAGCCGGTTAATAATATACGGTAGACTCGTTTCAAATCTTGTCGGACTCATACGCTAAACCTCACAAGGTTGATAGTTCAACTGTTGATAAATCAACTATACGTTCAAAATAATAAATGGTTCCATTTCACGTTAAACTCAATTCATATGATTCTATAAGTGTTATGGCAATGCGCTTGATAATTCGGAAAAATAGCAAAAAACATTATCTCCCTGCAATTAACAAACAACACCTTATATCAATAGACTACACTCCGATCATATTGGCGGTTAAGGACCGATTGCCAGGCGTTTTTTATAAATTGACCGAGGGCTAATTTCGCTTGTTCGTGGGTAAGGATTACATATAAACGATCCGATAAAATATCCAACAATTCACGGCTGGGCATTTCGTCCGCTATCAGAATAACGCGAAAAAAATAATCTTGCCTGCATATCTCGCTTATCCATTCGGGCACCTTTTTTTCGATACAAGAACCGTCGATAACATATAAGTTGAAAAAAATATTGGAAAGACTGCGCGTCTGCGCTTCGTCCAAGGTCAGCAGATCGAGTATTAAATTTTCGGGAGAGTGTTTGCTTAACAAACTTTGATAACGAGAAAAATTATCCGAAATAAAAGCGATTCTGTTTTGCATATTTAATCATCAAATTTTTTTTTAAATTATACAGTATATAATAATGAATTTAACAATACGTTTATATTAGTTTTATATTCGGCACAATTTTTTAAATATTCAGTTTTATATTAATATTTTTTTCATTTTACTTTTAACGCATAAATAATTATTTTAACGTATATGGTCGAAAAAAGCATAAAAAACGATGAATATTTTATACCCCAGGCCGCAGCCGAAGCGGAGATAAAAGTAAAAGGTTCTAAATTTATAGCGAGAATAATACCCGTTTTATCCAAAGCAAACGCCGAAGAAGAGTATGCCGCAATAAAAAAAAAATATTATGATGCGACGCATAATTGTTATGCTTATCGAATAAACGAGCGTCAATTCCGTTATTCCGACGACGGTGAACCTTCCGGAACGGCAGGGAAACCCATTTATAAGGTATTGGAAGCGGCGCATTTAAATGAAGTCCTATGTGTGGTAACACGCTAATTCGGCGGAACAAAATTGGGTACGGGCGGCTTGATACGGGCTTATTCCGAAGCGGCAAAACAAGTGCTTGAAAATAGTAAGATCAAAATAAAAGTTTATACGGAATCCCTGAAATTCACATTTAGTTATGAACTTGAAAACTTGGTGCGCAGGGTTATAAACGAATATAAAGGGCGTATAGAAGCGAGCGATTACAGCGATCATATAGAAATGAGCGTCAAAATCCCGCAAAGTAAAGTCGATTTTTTTAAAACGAAGTTAATCGATCTAAGCAATTCGACCATTAACATAAAATCGGAAAAATAATGCAGGATAATATTTTAGAAGTAAAAGCCGTCAATAAAACCTTTTATGAAAAAGTCATTTTGGAAAATCTCAGCTTTAAAGTAGAAGGCGGCAAAATTTTCGGTTTACTAGGCCCTAACGGCGCGGGCAAAACTACGGCAATGCGTATTTTAATGAATATTTTAAAAGCGGATTCAGGGGAAATACTTTATAATAGCGAACCGCGCGATAAAAAATCCTCGATACATTTCGGCTATCTTCCGGAGGAACGCGGCCTTTATCCCAAAGCGAGCGTTTTGGATATGCTGGTCTATTTCGGTACGCTGAACAATTTGAAAAAGCGCAAAGCTCAGGTGGAAGCAATCCGTTATCTCGATAGATTGGGGCTGGTGGATTATAGCGATTCGCGCATTAATCAGCTTTCAAAGGGTATGCAGCAGAAAATTCAGTTTATCGCCTCCTTTTTGCACGACCCTGACGTACTGATTTTAGACGAGCCTTTTGCGGGGCTCGATCCTATAAATCAGGTTGTGCTGCGCGATATTCTCAACGAATATAAAAAAATGAATAAAATCCTGATTATATCAACGCATCAAATGGACATTGTCGAAAAGATATGCGATGATATTTGTCTGATCAACCAGGGAAAAGTTATTTTAAAAGGCAAACTCAACGAAATTAAAAGGAAATTTCGCGAGGACGCTTTTATCATTGAAGCCGATAATCCCTTAACGTTTCTGCATGAAATCGATGGTATTAATATCATTGAAGAGCAAAACAATGCCTACAAATTTACACTGAACAAACCGAAGCTTACTATCAGCGATTTTTTTAATATGACCAAGGGAAAAATAAAATTACGAAAATTCGAAATAGTCGAACCCACATTGCACGATATTTTTATTAAACTGATACAAAAAGAGATGCAAAACACAAATAATCAAAAGGTCGGATTATGAAAAATCTTTTCAGAATCGCTTTCTGGGAATTTACCAAAAGGTTTAAATCCCGCTCATTTCTGTTTAATACTCTCGTTTCGCCTTTTCTATTTGTGCTTATTTTATTTATTCCCATCTACTTTTTTCAATATAGCGCCGAAGTATCCACAAAACTTATAGGCGCCATAGACTTAAGCGGTCAGAATATTGCGGGCGAGCTGCAAAGCGAGTTAAATAAAAATTATAAATTGGAAAATAACACGCCGGAATATATGGTTCTTAAAATTTCCGCCGCTAATTCCGACGCCTATTTGAATATGGTCGGAGAGCTGCGTGCAGTTCGCCATAAACGCGATTCTATTTTTACTCTTTATAATAACATAAAAAAAGAAAGAACGGCCTATTATAAAAATCAAAGATTAAAAAACCGGCAATATCTTTTGGAAAGTTCATACAACCGTTTACAGCAGGTACGCGAAGAACGGGAGTTAATTGATATCGAGCTAAACCGTTATCAAAACGCTTTGGATTCTTTATATAAATTTGAAGCGAAAAAAATAGCCGATTCGCTTTTAACAAAAGGCGTTATTAATTCCTATCTTACCTTTACCGATGATTTGGAAATTGAATATCATACGAAAAATCCCGGAGATTTTTTAGAATGGGAACGTTTTGAGAACATACTGCAAACTATCGCCATTAAAAAACGTATTTTAAATGATAAAATAGAACGAGGACGCGTGCTTAAATGGTTCAGACCGGTTAAAATCCGTAAATTCCATATTCAGGAAAACAGCGATCGCGAATGGAATTTTTACATACAATTCTACGGCCCGTTGTTCAGCGCGTTTTTGCTTTTTATGGCTATTTTTACATCCAGCGGTTTTCTGTTCAGCGGTGTTTTGCAGGAAAAATCCAACCGCGTTATTGAAGTGTTGCTT
This sequence comes from uncultured Calditrichaceae bacterium, assembly GCA_964424545.1. Classification (GTDB taxonomy): domain Bacteria; phylum Calditrichota; class Calditrichia; order Calditrichales; family Calditrichaceae; genus JAUVIB01. The sequence goes on along the minus strand of CAYRJN010000112.1, from coordinate 2,019 downwards.
TCTTATGCCACTTCCGGTCAGATTATGGGCGGTAAGATTATCGGTTTAAGCTTTCTCGGATTTATGCAATTGTTTATTTGGTTTGCGCTGACGATTATCTTTATTGTCAGCGGTTTCATTCCCGCTCATGAAATCGATTATATAAATATGGCCAACGCGTTCTATTTTCTGCTCTATTTTTTTCTCGGTTTTTTGTTTTACGGCGCTATTTTTACAACCGTGGGAGCGGTTTCCTCCAATGAGTTTGACGCCCAGCAAATCAATCAATTTTTAAGAACAATCGCTATTATTCCCATGTTGTTATCCTTAATGATTTTCACCAATCCCGATTCGGAATTGATACGCATCCTAAGTTATATCCCTTTTCTGACGCCCTTCTTTATGATAATCCGCATTCCCTTAAGCGCGGAAAGTCTGACAAACGAAATATACCTTACGACGATTGTAATGCTGCTCTCTAACGTTATTGTTATTTATATTGCTGCAAAAATATTTAGAATGGCCACGCTTATGCAGGGGAAAAAACCAACATGGTCGGAGATGTTTTATTGGCTGCGCAAATCATAATCAACGAACGCGGCGGCGGGTAATAACAGGTTTTTCAAAGGAACCGAGATGCAAAAATGCGCCTTTTCCTTTTTGCCCCCATCCGATATCAACACGTAACATACCTACCAAGGGCATGAAAAAGCGAAAACCGATTCCGTATCCTAAAAGAAAATTATTAGCGGCGAATTCATTTTTCTCATCCCAAATGGAACCGTAATCGCTAAATAAAGCTATTTGTAATCCTGTTTTGATATTAAAATTAAAAGGAAGACGCAAAAGTTGCGGTTTTATTACCGTATAGCGATATTCCAAAGTGTTTATAAATTGGTTTTTCCCGCGCCGATAAGCAAAATCCCAGCCGCGCACCGTATTCGTTCCGCCAAGATTAAATTGCTGCCAATCGGCGATGTTTATTCCTACAAGGCCTGTTCTTAGGGTTAATAATGAAAATAGAGCAACACATTGTCGATCCCATTTAAGCGGAATATAGCGCCTGATATCAATATCCAACTGATGAAAATCGGAATTGCTTTTCAGAAGTTTCATTTCCCGATTATAAGAGATTTCATTCCACCAGCCGCGTTTGGTGTCCATATAGGCATCGCGGGTATCCAGTGCAAAATAGATTCCGGAACGGAAAATATGATCAATGTTATCGGGAGAAAGCGTAATAAGCGGTTTATCGCTTTTTAAAACAACAAAGTCATAATGAATTCCGAATTTCCAGAAATCGGAAATGTTGAAAAATAGGTTTAAATACATTTCATCGGCAATTTCATTGAAATTAGCACCCTTATTTAATCGGTTCCGATGAAAATAGTCAAAACGATAACCGGCTCTTTTCCAAAAGACCCACGGTTGATCCAGCGTTAATTCTACTGTTGTCGCTCCTCCGAAAAGCGCCCGCGCAGATAAATAAATATCCCGTCCGAAAAGATTTGGTATTTTTACTCCGCCTCCGGCAGAAATGCCGTTTTCATCATTTATCTGCATGGCAATAACCGGAAGTAAATTAAACGTTTCAACAAGATTATAAGTTACGACAACACTGTCGTTTTTCATAATAGGATATATTTTTATTTCACTGAAAATATCCAATATATCAAGACGGGCGTAATCCTGTAATAAGTTCTTTTTTAAACAGATTGCACCAACTTTGGTGGATAATTCGCGAACAACAATATATTTTTTAGTCTTTTTTAACCCATTGATCCTTATCTCTTTTACCGGTTTGCCGTAAGGCGCGTCGGAATTGGATTCAACCTGTGAAAAAGCACATAATGGGAGAATTATAAATAAAAAATATATAACAGTATAATTTTTCATAATTTTTTTTATAATAACGATTAATCATTGAAAAATATAAAAAAAACATATTGTTTCAAAATTATTTTTGTTAGAACATAGAATCGTAAAGTGATTAATAAAAAAAGTACGGGTAGAATCGTCAACGTGTCATTCCTTCGAAAG
>CAYRJN010000111.1:0-12670 GCA_964424545.1 uncultured Calditrichaceae bacterium | reverse complement strand
TTTTTCTTGTTTTTCTGATAATTCTTTCCCAAGCTCCCAATACAATTTTATCAATTCAGAGTTAACAGAAATTGCAGCCTTTATCTGAGCTTTTCCTATTTTGTCTTTCAGGCTATGAAGCCATGCAATGTATTCTTGATTCTGTTTATCTAATTTCATTATTCCCTTTTCAACAAAGATACGATTCAATTTTTAATCATTGAAGTATTGTTCTTCATTCTGTTTTTTTTGAATTGGCTACAACGTATGTGTATAGTTATTGTTCTTATACCACTGAATTGGAGGGATAAGAACAATTGCATATATCCTCCCAATTTGGCGGTGTATAGGTAATTGTTTATATTCCTCTTTTATCATTTTATCAATAGATTCTTTAAGAGATATGCTTGTACCTACAGATTTGATAATTCCAAACATTCCCAATATAACCCATTATCATTATATTTGCAAGGAGGATATTGCTGAAGTAGTAAGATCTCAGTAACCTGGGATGTAATGCTGTTTTTGGAATAGATGCACTGTGTCGATGTTGAATTGACACCGTCAACTCGTTTCAAATTCTTAATTCACCGAGACATTACCGGAAGCGCCTGCCTAATGCTTATGCCGTGGGTTGTTATTGATAATTAGCGGTTTTCACTTTGCAAAAGGTTTATTCGCAACTTTTTGTTTAAAGTATCGTTAGCTTCGAACTGTTTGCTGCCTGCTGAGTTGGCTCCATTTTGAACTGTTTTATCCACGATAAACCCTTTTTATATGCGGGTTGTCTTTTTATGGTAATAATTGTAAATTGTAAAAATTAATAAAGCATAAATAGCGGTTAACCATCCTGCTCAGGAAAGAGGATGATCATGAAAAGGCAATTAAGCGGTGCGGCATTCGGAGCAATGGCCGGAATTTTAGACCTAACGCCCATGGTAATAATGGGTTTGACCTGGAACGCTAATCTCTCCGCTTTTTATGCGGGTTGTAATCGGGTTTTTAATAGCGAGCAGCAATTTAACAATCAATCCTCTCTTTAAAGGTATTATTATTGCCTTTTCGGTATTGCTGCCGTCGGCTATTTTAATCGCTTGGAGGGAACCGTCGGGCTTAGTCCCTATTGTAATTATGACCACTGTTCTCGGCGCGCCGTTAGGCATGGCTATACAAAAATTTGTATTAAAGATGAACGGTAATTAGTTGTTTGTTACGGCTTAAATCGATTTATTCAATAATTTTATATAATTAATCCCAAACGGAGAGGGAAAAATGAACGTTAAAGAATTAGAAGAGAAAAATACAAAAGAAATCAGATCTTTACTGCATGAATATAAAATTGACTGGCCGTTGGAAATCGGAGAAGAAATAGGCGGTTTTTTAGAAAAAAATGATTTATGGGAAGTGGCCATGACCCTTGGTCGATATTATAATTTATACGATGTTTCCGAAGGAGATACGCAAAAATGTATCAATGTTATCAGTCGTATCAGAGAGTTGCAGGGTGAGCTGGCTCGGATATCGTCGAATCCCGCCTCTGTGGTATTCGGAACGTCCGGCTGGCGCGGCCATATCGGCGAGGATTTTACCGTTTACAACGTGCATAAAGTGACGCGCGGTATTATCGAAATGCTGAAATCCGATGTGTTCCTTAAATATTGCGCATATCAATCGTTTGACGATGTGAAACGGGCCGGAATTTTATTGCTGCACGATAACCGCTTTATGGGACGGGAATTTTGCGAAGCGGCCATGAAAGAGTTGGCGGCGAAAGGGATAAAAATGTATTATGCGGGAGAGTGCCCCACCGGCGTGGCTTCGGCTGTCTTATGCGAATTAAAAGGCGCCGGTTCCATCAATTTTACGCCGTCGCATAATCCCATGAGTTATTCGGGGATAAAATTCAATCCGACGGACGGCGGTCCGGCCGATAAAAATCTTACATCGATTATAGAAGAAAAATCCAATCAACTCATGAAAAGCGACGTTGTGTTCACTCCGGCGCAGAATGTTTTTGACGATTTGCTGCATGATGTGGATGCTGCGCAAATCTTTAAAAACTATATCGAACAAAAAAGCAAAGTGTTTGATTTGTATAAGATACGAGAGTGGTTGATTGACAACAGCGCCGATTTGACCATTCTTGTGGATAACATGCACGGATCATCGCGCGGTTATGTACAAAAATTATTAGGCGATAAGGTTATGGACGCTCTGCAGCAGACGGACAGCATCCGTTTTTTGCACACCAACGACGATTACTCTTTTCACGGTATGAAACCGGAGCCCAGCGCCGATAATCAAAAACCGTTGATAGAAACCTTGCAGAAATCACAGCGGAAATTCAATCTTGCCGTGGCCATGGACCCGGACGCCGACCGGATACGATTTGCCGATAAATATTTCGATATGGATATGAATAAATTCAGCGCGGTGGCGTATGCCAACCTTTTGCACACCGCTATTAAGGGCGGCATTGTAACCAGCGTGGCGACCTCCGGTTTTACGGCGGAAATTGCCGCTCGTAACGGGCAAAAAGTTATTGACGCAGCCGTGGGATTTAAAAACTTTAAAGAGGCTCTATTAAGCGGCGAGGCGGTAATGGCTTTTGAAGAATCGGACGGCATCACCTTTGAAGGCCATACGTTGGAAAAGTGCGCCTTGGCCGGATTTTTATCGGCGGTGGATTCAATGGCCAACAGCGGAAAGAATATTTCGGAACAGTATGAGGAGCTGCGTGAAAAATACGGCTACTTTTATCCCCATCGAGCCGGCGTTGATGTAAAAGGAATTAGCGTTGACGCTTGGCAAAAGTATAAAGCGGATGTCTTATTTAATTTGCAAAATAAGATGTTTAAAGCAGGCGATCGTCTGAAAATTGGAGGTAAAGAAAAAACAATCGTGCGGGTTATAACCATTGACGGCGCCAAATGGGTTTTTGACGATAAAAGCTGGTTGTTGTTAAGGCCGTCGGGTACGGAGCCCAAATTCAGATATTATTATGAGATCGTTAGCGATAAGCCCCTGAATAATGTGGATGAACTGTTGACGGAATATAATAATACGGCAAACAAGCTGCTTGAAGAAGCGCGGGCAATGGCCGATAAATAGAAAATATGTTTAACGACTAAGATATGGTTGTTTTAAAGCCTGCGCTTGAAATTTGCAATCAATTGAAAAGGAACGCAAAATGAAGTTATTAAAATTAGCCTTTTTTGCAGCGCTGTTGCTCTTTGTTTTGCAATGCGCAAAGGAAAAACCGCATGAGCATGATTTTGCGCGACAAGCGCTGCCGCAAAATCTCGGCGTAAATATTCATTTTTACGAAGGTCTGCCGCAGGATTGGCAAATGATTAAGGAATCCGGATTGGGCATTGTGCGTATGGATGTTTCCTGGGCGGGTTGTGAAAAGAAAAAAGGCGAATATGATTTTAGTCATTATGATGCGCTTATAAATAAATTGGCGGATAAACATATAAAGCTGCTATTCATTCTTGATTATGGAAATCCCTTGTATGATGAAGGTAATGCTCCCTATACGGATGAGGGTCGCGTCGCCTTCGCCCGCTTTGCCGCCGCACTCGCTAAACGTTATGCCGGTAATGATATTATATGGGAATTATGGAACGAGCCGAATCTTGATAAATTCTGGAAACCGAAAGCAAATGTGGGTGATTATGTCAAATGGGCTAGGGAAGTATCACAGCGTATCCGTAAGGCTGATAAAAATGCCTATATTGCCGGCCCCGCCATGTCCGCCATTGACTTTAAATTTATGGAAAGTTGTTTTCGGCAAGGATATCTGGAGTTGGTAGATGCTGTAACGGTACATCCTTATCGCGGACCAGACTGCAGTCCGGAAAGCGCTTATGAAGAGTATCAATTGCTTAGGGCTTTGATAGAATGGTATAAGCCGAAGGGTAAAACAATACCTCTCTTAAGCGGCGAATGGGGATATAATACAACGGTTTTATCACGTGAATTGCAGGGGAAATATCTTCCGCGACAGTGGCTCTCCAATATTTACGCCCATGTTCCGCTTAGCATTTGGTACGATTGGCACGATGACGGAAAAGATCCGCAGGAAGGCGAACATAATTTCGGGACGGTAACATGGGATTATCAAGCGAAGCCAGCTTACTTGTCAATGAAAAAGTTAATCGAACAGTTAAAAGGTTTTGTCTACTTAACCCGTTTTGATTTGGGCAATGTCGATGATTATGCGTTGCTCTTCGCCGGTAATGGGCAGTTTAAGCTGGTTTTATGGACAAAAAACGATAACCATAGAGTCAGCTTAAATCTTGGCGAAGAAAAAATGAAACAAATTATAATAAGCGATGTTCCGCAGTATTTTACTTTAAGCGAACCTCGGATCTGGTGGGCGCAGCGCAGCGCCGAAATATTTGAAACGACCTCTGTCCGTTGTTCAGAGATTATCCGTGATCTTATCACTCCCAATCCGGAAGAATCCGATCTAACCAAGGAATTACGAAATAAAATTAATTCGCCGGAAAAAGATTATGGGTACAGCCTATTAATTCAAATTGCACAAAACGCCGACAAAAGCGCAGCGGTGCTTGCTTATAAACGCGTGTTGGTCGGTAATGCGGGCATATTAAACAAAAAGCAAGCCGTTTACGGCATTATGGTTAAAGGTTCAACGCTGGACGCCGAAAATATAAAACCGTTTTTAAAGCGTCCGCAACTAACTGTTGATGTCGCCAATTGCTTATTATTTAACGCTTATAAATCGGCCATAGCGCATAAAAAGAAGCGCGCCAAAGAATTACTGCTTCTTGGGCTGCACAGTTCTCCCGTAACCTTTTTTGCCGATCGCACGGTAGAAATATTAAAAACGGATAAACAAGAATTAAAGAACCTTGTCAAAGCCGCCGGTTTTATTAGCGCATGGCGCGTTATCGGCCCTTTTGCTTATGCAGGCAGCGCAATCCTTGAAAAGCAGTTCGAAAAAAAAGGTAAAATCAATTTAAAAAAGAGCTATAAATCAAATGGCAAATCTTTAATTTGGAAGAAGTATGGAACTGAAAATATCTGGGGTATCGTTTCGCTGGCAAAAATGTACGGTCGCATAAAAGGTTGTGCATATTTGTACGGCGAAATCCGATCCGAACAACAAAAGGAAGCTCTCTTTAAAATCGGCAGTAACGATGGCGTGATTTGCTGGCTGAATGGTAAAAAAGTGCATCAAAATATCGTGGGACGGCCTTTGACCGTGGATAACGATATCATTAAAGTAACATTGAAAAAAGGGAAAAACAGAATATTGTTGAAAGTTTTAAACGAGGGTAATAACTGGGAAGCCTGTATGCGTGTTGGTATGAAGGACTAATATGAATGGTGTCTGAGCGAAAAGTCGAATTTTGCCTTGCAAAACAATTCGGGACGGCGTGACAATCCCAAGCAATTGTACCATTTGTGTTTCCTTTCGATAAGTCGGAAGAAAAACAAGAAATTGAGCAGTAATACACAAACATCGGCCAATAAAAAATATCATATTGTTCATATATTTTAAGGAAAGCAAATGCATCAAAACAAGACGCTAAAAGAAAAAATAAGAGATGGGAAAAATATTTACGGAACAGCTATTGTATCTCCTTCGCCCCATTGGCCGGAGGCGTTGAAAGACGCGGGGTTGGATTTTGTTTTCCTTGATACGGAACATACGCCCATCGATAGAATGACCCTTTCGGCGATGTGCCGCTATTACGCCTCTATGAATATAGCGCCCTTTGTGCGCATTCCTTCACCCGATCCCTTTGAAGCCTGCAAGGCGCTTGACGGAGGCGCGGCGGGTATTGTGGCGCCTTATATTGAGACGCCGGAACAGGTGATGGAATTGGTCGGTGCCGTTAAATACAAACCCTTAAAAGGTGAAAGACTGCGCCGTGCATTGAACGGGGAAAAATTAGAAGAAAAATTGCAAGCCTATTTGGAGGAACGCAATAAGGACAATTTGCTTATCCTGAATATCGAAAGCGTTCCCGCCATGCAGAATCTTGACGCTATACTGGAAATCAACGGCGTTGATGCCGTTATTGTCGGTCCCCATGATCTCTCCTGTAGTCTCGGCTTCCCTGAAGAATATCGGAATCCGAAATTTGAAGAGGCGCTTCGCCTAATCATAAAAAAAGTACGAATGGCGGGAAAAGCGGTTGGCATTCATCTTTCCGAAGATGCTCAATTTCAGATTAAATGGGCGGCCGAAGGCCTTAATTTAATCATACACAGTTCGGATATTGCTCTGTTTAGCCAGCGCTTGAAACAGGATTTGGAAACAATAAAAGAATCTCTAAACAATGACCATTCGACAAGCGTTGACAAGGGTATAATAATCTGAAAGAATAAGTGTTATGATAATTTTGTATTATAAATATCGTTATTAAATTGATTGATAGAAATTACATTGCTTTAGAATATAAATAATATCGAATAACCACCAACGGAGGTAAAAATCATGATAAAAAAAAGCTTGTTAATTTTAATATTTGTTTTGCCTTTTGGTTTTTTATCGGCTCAAACGGAATTAAATTCAAGCGCGCCTCTAAAAGCCGATTTAATAAGTAACGGAAAAATAAAAATAATATTGGATACGGATATCGGGGACGATATTGACGACGCCTGGGCGCTGGGTTTTGTCCTGCAGAGTGAACGGGTTGAACTTCTCGGGGTAACAATTGCTCATGGAAATACATCGGCAAGGGCTAAAATAGCCTGTAAAATGCTCTATAAAACAGGAAACAAACACATACCGGTAGCTGTCGGGCGAAAAACATCAGATAAGTTTAGTTATCAATTTTCCTGGGCGGAAGATTTTGATAAAATTAACCCCGTTAAAGAATCGGCGGCGGATTTTATTGTAAAAACGGTAAAAAAATATCCGGGAGAAGTTGTGTTGCTTGCCGTGGGTCCGTTGGAAAATATTGCGGACGCCCTGCGCAAAGAAGCGAATCTGAAAAATTTAGTAAAACGCGTTGTATTAATGAGCGGAAATATTTATTCCAGTGTTTGGTCACCCGCTCCCATTGCAGAGTGGAATGTTGTGCAGTCTCTTGAAGATGCCCAATTGGTTTACGCAGCCGGATTGCCTTTGACTATTGTCCCTTTGGATGCAACGACGTATATTACTTTATCCGATAAAGAAAGAGATAGAGTGAGAAAAAGAAAATCATCGTTAACGCAATCGCTTGAATGTCTGTACCGCCTATGGGCCCAATCGCCTCAGTCAAGAATGACCTTGCACGACCAATTGGCGGCGGCGGAGGCGGTTGAGCCGGGAAAATTTTTTCATTCGATCAAAACATTAAAGCTAATCGTTGATAATAAGGGTTTTACAAAAATTGATAATAAGAGGGGGAAAGACGTAAAAGTTTGTTTCCAACCCGAACGTAATAAATTTATGAATTTTTACATCGATAATTTAGTCAAGTAGGCCATTGCCGAGAGGTAAAGGGTGTATTCTTCTATTTATAAAGGATTTGGTTATGCAAAAGAAATTAATAATCCCATTTATATTGATGCTTATTGCTCTCATTTTCTCTTCTTGCGCTCAGAAAACGAAAGTAGCGCACGACTGGGAAAATTCCGAAATTTTCGGTATTAATAAAGAAGCGCCGCACAATACGTTTATCCCTTATGCTAATGTGGAAGAGGCTAAGCTGAATCAATGGGATAAATCGCCGTATTATTTATCCTTAAACGGTAGGTGGAAATTTCATTGGGCGTCCAAACCCGCCGACCGTCCGCGTGATTTTTATAAATCCGATTATGATGTGAGCGGTTGGGATGAAATTCCTGTTCCGGGAAACTGGCAGATGTACGGTTACGGCATTCCCATCTATGTTAATGTGAAATATCCTTTTGTAAAGGTTGATCCGCCTTATATCCCTAATGATAACAATCCGGTTGGGTCCTATCGTCGTAATATAATTATCCCCGACGATTGGGACGGTCGTGAGGTGTTTATACATTTTGACGGGGTTAAATCGGCTTTTTATATCTGGCTGAACGGTGAAAAAGTCAGTTACAGTCAGGGCAGTATGACGCCGGCTGAATTTAACCTGACTTCTTATCTGAAGAAGGGCCAAAATATATTGGCCGTTGAGGTTTATCGTTGGTCGGACGGCAGTTATATGGAAGATCAGGATATGTGGCGCTTAAGCGGTATTTTTCGCGATGTGTATCTGTTTTCCATGCCAAAGGTTTATATACGCGATTTTTTTGTAAAAACCGATCTTGACGAGCAATATAAAGACGCTGATTTGACTTTGGAGATTAAAGTGAAAAACAGCGCATTAAAAGCGAAAAAGAAGTATAAAATCGAAACGTTCCTTTACGATACAGAGGGACGTCTTCTTAATATTGATAGGCACACTTCCTTGATGACGCCGGTAAAAGACGCAGAAACGAAGGTAAAAATCAGGCAAAGAGTAAAAAATCCCTTAAAATGGACGGCGGAAACGCCTAATTTATATCAACTTGTACTCGTCCTTAAAGACGATCAGGACAATACCATTCAAACGGCGACGACAAAATTCGGTTTTAGGAAGATAGAATTAAAAGACCGGCAATTTTTTATCAACGGGGTTTCGGTGAAATTTAAAGGGACGGATCGTCATGAGCACGATCCCCGATACGGAAGGGCGATTCCTTATGAAATGATGGTTAAAGATATAAAGCTGATGAAACGCTTTAATCTGAATTGTGTAAGGACTTCGCATTATCCAAATAATCCCAAATGGTATGAACTGTGCGATCAATACGGCATTTATGTGGTTGATGAGGGGAATGTGGAATCTCACGGAGCTAACGGTATTTTGCCACGCAGCAATCCCAAATGGCGCGAAGCGGCCTTGGATCGAATTAAAAGCATGGTACAACGGGATAAAAATCATCCCAGCGTGGTGATGTGGTCATTGGGGAATGAAGCGGGAGCGGGAGAAAATTTTATAATTATGCGCGATTATATCCATCAGGTCGATCCCTCGAGACCGGTACACTATGAGGGCTATAATGAAGCGGGGGATGTTTACAGCGTCATGTATCCCAAAATCAGCGATTTAGTGGAATACGCGCAAGGCGGAAATCAGAAGCCCTATTTTATCTGTGAGTATGTACATTCTATGGGTAACGGCTGCGGTAATATGAAAGAGTATTGGGACGTAATATATAATCAGAAATCGCTGATCGGCGCTTGTGTGTGGGACTGGGTGGATCAGGGCATATTGAAAAAGGATAAAAAGGGCAGGGCGTATTTTGCTTACGGCGGCGATTTCGGACCGGAAGGCACGCCGAGTGACGGCAATTTTTGTTTGAACGGTCTCATTTTTCCCGATCGTAGGATATCGCCCAAAATGTGGGAAGTAAAAAAGGTCTACCAATATGTTGCCGTTACGGGCGTTGATCTTAAAAAAGGTAAAGTGCGTCTAAATAATCGATATAATTTTACGAATTTGAATCATTATTCATGCCGATGGGAAATTTTGGAAGACGGTATCGTAATTCAAAAGGGAAATTTGGGAAAAGTTAATCTTAAGCCGGGTAAAAGTAAGGAAATAAAAATTCCCGTACAAAATATTACTGCCCGAGCCGGTGCGGAATATTGGCTCAAAATCCGTTTTTATACAACGGAAAAATCATTATGGGCCGACAAAGGGTTTGAAGTAGCCTGGGAAGAGTTGAAAATTCCCGTATTTAAAGCTCCGGCATTCGTAAATCTGCAGGCGGATAAAAATATGCAGGTTAATGAAACGGATGAAAAAGTAGCCATTACGGGCGATACATATCATATTGAATTTAGCAAAGAGAGCGGAGGAATTATTTCCTATCGATTTAACGGGAAAGAATTTTTTACACAGTCGGACAATCCTCGCTTGACGGTATACCGGGCCCCGGTGGATAATGATACGCGAGTGAAAAGTGATTGGCTTGATGCCGGATTGAATGAGCTTAAACGCGAAACGCTTTCCTTTCAGGTTGATAAAGATAAAAATAGTTTGACGTGCGTTGATGTGCGCACCAAATATAAGGGTAAAAACGGAGCGGGATTTGATTATCGCTGTATTTACACAATTTTAAATAACGGCGATATTTTTATAGATAACCAGATTAACCCTTTCGGCAATTTGCCTACTCTGCCGCGTGTCGGCCTGATGTTTGAGGTAAGTAAAGATTTCGAAAATCTCACATGGTACGGTCGAGGTCCCCATGAAAATTACAGCGATCGTAAAAGCGGCGCAGCGGTCGGATTATATAATAGTACGGTGAGCGAGCAATATGTGCCCTATATTAAGCCGCAAAGCAACGGTTCAAAACAGGATGTGCGCTGGTGTATGGTATCGGCGCAAGACGGAACGGGGCTAATGGTTGTAAAACATTCGTCTCCTTTTGCCATGACGGCTTTGCATTATACCGAAGAGGATTTCGCTCAAGCGACACATACCAATACGTTAATTCCGCGGGAAAATGTTTACTTAACGATCGACGCCAAACAACGCGGTCTGGGAAATGCTTCTTGCGGTCCCGAGATCCTTTCGCAGTATAAAGTAAAAGCGGAGCCCTTTTCTTTCAGTTTCAGTATCCACCCCTTTCAATCGGATATGGGTAAGGCGGCGGAGATTGCCCGCCTCTCATTGCCTGTAATTTCACAGCCGATGATCCGTCGCAACTATCTCGGTAACGTCAGTATTGAAAAATCCGAACCTTATACCGTTATATATTATTCCACGGACGGCCGCGAGCCGGATAAAAAAAGTACCGAATATGTCGGAATATTTAAACAATATAAACAAGGTATAATAAAGGCGCGTTCTTATTGGAGAAACATTTCCAGTAAAATATCGGTAAAAAAATTAGGTCAGTTAAAAACACCGAAACCTAAGATGACGAAGTATAATAATTTTTATGATAAAATTTTGGTGCGTTTGTATGATGATATGCTGGACGCCGATATTCATTATACGCTTGACGGAGGCGATCCGCAGCGATCTTCCTCGCTCTATTCGCAACCGATAGAGCTCAATAAAGGAGCCGTTTTAAAAGCAAGAGCCTTTCACGATGAGTGTATTCCGAGCGATGTTGCCGTAGGTAAATATAAAAAAGTTGAGCTGCATCCCGAAATTCACTATGATTATTATATCGGACATTGGGAAAGAATCCCCGATTTTTTTGGAATGCAGCCGAACCGGTCGGGAACGATTAAACAATTCAGGTTAGATTTAATTAAGACCAATAAAGATCACTATGCGTTAAAGATGCACGGCTTTTTGAAAGTAAATAAGACGGGCGATTACTATTTTTTCTGTGCTTCGAACGACGGTAGCAAACTCTTTTTTGATAACGAATTGTTAATTGATAACGATTTGCCACACGGATTTAAAGAGGTTTCTAAAAAAGTGCATATCGAAAAAGGGGTTCATTTTATCGAAGTACATTATTTTCAGGCCGGCGGAGGACAAGAGCTGAAAGTTTCATGGAGCGGGCCCGACTTTGAAAAACAGGAGATAAGCGGCGAATATTTTTTAACAAAAACGGATATTAAATAACAGGATAATAATATATGCGAATATTAATCCTTGACGGCGACACGGCCTATTCGGCAAAGTTAAGCGATCGATTACAAAAAACGGGACATGACGTAACCGCCGTATCAATCCCTATGGAAGCGCTCATTGCCATACATGATAAAGGCGCGCCGGAGCTGTTGATTATGGAAATGAAGTTGCCTGCGGTTTCGGGCTATGATTTTATCCAACAATTACGACGAGATAAGGCCTTTCCCGTTGTCATACTCTCCGAATACGGACGGGATGAGGATTTAAATTTGGCTTATTCTCTCGGTGTATTTGATTACATTCTTAAAAATAGCGGATATGAAACGTCGGTTGTGCGCGTGGAGGCCGACATTGTTGCCATTGAGGAGATTAACAAATTAACGGCTTTGAATGCGGAGCAAAAGGTAAATTTGGCGCGTCTTTCATTAGAGAAGCTTTTAAAGCACTTAAAAATGACCTATAAAAGCGCGGAAATGGCGTTTGAACGGAATAAGGCAAAAATAATAACGGATAGCGGGGACGTGTGCTTTGCATCTGTTGGAAATATTGAAGGAGAAGCGGCTCTTTATTATCTAATAAATCATGCAAAGGGCGAATTTTTATATCGAAAAAGAACGGGATTATGCTTAAATAAGAATGTAGAAACGGATATTTTTGAACGCCTTATTTATTATAAAGAACTGAATAGCAAGTTTGATAAAACGTTAACTATGATTCCCTTTAAAAGGCGTAATTCGGTTATTGATTCTTCGGATATGCGCAAACAATATTATTTTAATCTAATTGATAACCGCTCAAGCGTCGCGGAGCTTGCCGAACAGGGGAAACTCGAAGAATGGTTGGCCGTATATTATTTTACCTTGCTTGAAAAACAACATATTATTAAGCTAATAGACAGAGACGGCATTCCCAAAGCCCTATATCCGCCTGTTCGTCATTCAGCGGAGGGTATAAACGTACTGTATGCCGGCAAACCGCCAATGAGCTTAAAAGAGAAGGGAGAAATAAAATCGATACAGGAAATAAGGGCGGAAGACGATACTTTGGCTAAAATAAAGGAATTTAAACCCGATGTAATCGTTTGGGATGCCGCCGCTTCAAAAAAAATAAATCTTAAATTA
>CAYRJN010000110.1:0-12743 GCA_964424545.1 uncultured Calditrichaceae bacterium | reverse complement strand
GAAGCAATACACTTAGTTACCATTTAAAAGTGAATTTAACCTGATTTATTAAATAAATCAATAATTTTCCTGCGGATTACTCATTCAGCAATGATTATTTGCAAAATGTGGAAAATATCCGGCAGAAAAAAACAGGTCGCTCTCCATATTATTCTTTTATACACAAGAACTAAAAAATTATCATCTTAAACAGTTTACGGGGCAGACAGCATAAATTTCATTTAATATAGGAACAATTAACTTGGCTTAACGGCGAATCATACTATGATTTACCGTCTCGTATTTTTTTACATCATCCGCTTAAAAGCGATTATTTTAGAATCCGGTGCAGTTTTAAAACACCAATCACAGCGGAAAGGGATATAAACTTTTATAATATCATAGAGCGCCAAAAAGGTATCTTTGTCGGACACTTTCATTTTTTGGTTCACGATTATTTGTTTGACGTCATCCCTATTAATGCAACATCTTCATTTGCGGATAATAAAAAACCGTAATACCTGATTGTGGCCGTTGATAACAAAGCGAAATCAATCCGGATCGCTAAAAACGCGCATATTATTGATTAAATTTGATAAATTCAATATAATTCTCTACTTTTGTACTCGATAGAAAAACTATTTAAGGAAATAGAAACATGCCTAAAATTGAACTTAAAAGCGCTTTTAATTTACCTAAAAAAATATTAAAATGGATCGAAACTGCAACGGATAACGATTTGTTCAGAATCAATCTTAAGCTATTAAGTAAAGAATTGAATTATGATTTCTATGATTTAATCACATTTTTTATCAAAGCGGTAAACGAAGGATTATTTAATCTTTCTTGGGAATACCATTGTCCGCATTGTAACGCCGTTCCCGGATTTACCCATAATTTTTCAAATCTTAAATCCGAAGATTTTTGCCAACTGTGTAATGTAAGTTTTCGCAACACACTAGATTCCAACATAGAGGTAACGTTTACCATTAATCCGGCCGTTTATGCGTTACCCGATGAAATTTCACAACAATATATGAATACGATGATGAGCGCCGCCAAAGTAAAAAACTATAAAATACCCGATGAATTTCTCAGCGGTCTTGAAGTAATGAACAATCATCTTTTTTATGAATATTTCGGCGATCAGGTGCTCTCAGTTGAAGAGAGTCTACAAATTCAACGTATCACCATTCTATTCACGGATATTAAAGGTTCAACGTCGTTATACAGTAAGTACGGCGACGTAAAATCCTATAATGTGGTGCGCGATCATTTTAAAATACTGTTTGATAAGGTAATCAATAATCACGGAACCATTGTAAAAACAATCGGCGATTCCATAATGGCCTCTTTTATCAAACCGCACGAAGCCGTAAAAGCCGCTCTCGAAGCTCAAAAAGAATTTATCAAAAGTAAATTCGGCGATATCGGTAAATTGGATATTAAAATGGGTATCCACAGCGGCAGTGTTATTGTCGTAAATCTAAACGAACGCATTGATTATTTCGGAAACACGGTTAATGTAGCCTCGCGTATTGAATCGTTGTCCGAAGGAGGCGCCATCTGGTTTAGCAAAGATATCTATAACGATCCGAAAGTTATGCAATACCTCAAAAAGCATAAAAATGAATTTGAAAGCAAGGTATACCGTAAAAAGGCGAAAATGAAGGGACTGGAAGAATACCACGAACTTTATAATATAAACCTTTATGAAAATATCAAAAATTCTCAAGCATCATAGCGTTATATTTATGCAGTTTTTCCTGCAATCGATCGACGTCTTTTTGGCGCTTTTGGGCTCCGTTGATAACAATCTTAAGTTTTTTTATAATTTCGGGAAGAATAAAACGCCGCAAGTTTTCATCATCGAGATGTTTTTCCATGGCTTTTATACGATAAATATCCATTGCCGCATACGCATGTGAAAGCTGGTCGGCATGTCCGCCGTATTTAATCACCCCCGCACGCGGGTCAAGCCCCACCGTAAACCTTTTTGTGATACGCAGCCATAAATCGTAATCTTCACAAACAGGTAAAGTTTCATCAAACAAACCGACCTTGGAAAAGATTTCTTTTTTTATTATAACCGCCGAAGGCGAAATAATACATAACGGCAGTGATTCTTTAAAAATATTGCCGCTTAGCTTTTTATGTTTTATTTTCGGATTAACCCGTTTCCCGTTTCTAATCCAGATTTCTTCACATTGAAATATTTTAATTGCTGGATTATTGCGTATATATTCAACGGCATATTCCAATTTTTTGGGAAGCCATTCATCGTCGCTGTCCAGTAATGCAACCCAGTCTCCTTTGGCTTCTCTTATTCCCGCATTGCGGGCAGTGGAAACGCCGCGATTCTTCTGCGCTATAATCTTAATTTTACGCTCATAGTTTTTTAATATTCGCAGCGTATCGTCTGTTGAACCGTCATCAACAACAATAATTTCATCAGGCGGCAACGATTGAGATAAAACGGAATCCACCGCTCTCCGGATAAGCGCCGAACGATTAAATACGGGAATTATTACGGATATCTTTTCATTCATTTTTTTACTGGTTATTTTACAAGCCTCTTACTTAACATGGGTATTATATTTCGCGCTAATTTTTGTGTTAACCATTTGTAATTTTTTAAGAAATCTTCCTGCGTATTGCTATCGGCATAATCACTGGCTATTTTCCAGCTAATAAATTTTATTTTATGCTCATCGGCCAATTGCGCACAATACCAAGCTTCCATATCTACCAAATCAATGCCATATCTACCAAAATACTCATTTCTCAGCTCTATATCCGTAAGGGGCTCGTCAACAGACAGTAATGAAGCTTTATAAAAATCCCCATCGTCCTGTAATTCATATTTTTTTTTATTCTTTCTTCCATATATTTTCACAATGGAAAATATTTCTCCGGGTTCAATCCCCTGCCTGATTATTCCGGCCGTTCCGATATTAATAAGTCCGTCGGTAGCATAAGCCTTAAAGTAGGCGGATAAACTTTTCAGACAACGCGCCCCTCCCACCCCGCAGCGTAACAGATGCAGCTTATCATTGACAATGTATAAACTTCCGCCTTCAATATTTATTTTGTTTTTGATTTTAAAATACTCAAATAGTGGTTGTAACTCGCCTTTCAAAGCGCTGCTTACGGTAATCATTATAGTCCCATCACTCATACGAAGTATTTATTATAGACATAAATTAAAGGAGAGGTTTTAAAGAAGCAATTGATTTTATGCATAAAAACAAGAAAAGCGGCCTATTAAGACCGCTTCTCATTGTTATGGGAAATCTTTTATTTTGAAAAAACGTGAACTACTGTGGTTGCCAACGGCTTGCCGTATCTTTTAAATATACGGCCGGATTCTTTAACAATATCTCTAAAAATATCAAAAGCCATGTAAATAAAAGGTATAGCGAGTATAAACACAACCAGCGCCTGAAAAATTTCTTTCATCTCTCCGCTCCATAAATTTTTTTATTTCATTTACGGAGAAGTTACGAAAAAAGTTTCAAAAAGATCAGCTTTTTTGCTTGCCGTCTACGTTTTTAAAGACTGAAACCGCCGCCGAAACCATTCCCGCCACATCGGATAGATTACTGGGAATAATCAATGTATTGTTTTCTTTAGCCAGTTTTCCGAATTCGCCGATATATTGCTCGGCTACGCGCAGATTAACGGCATTCATACCGCCTTTTTCATTAATAGCCAGAGCGATTTCACGAATTCCCTGCGCCGTCGCTTCGGCAACGCGTTCAATTTCCGCGGCGCGGCCTTCGGCTTCATTTATGCGCTTCTGTTTTTCTCCTTCGGAGCGGGCGATCAATTCCTGTTTATCTCCTTCGGCGCGATTAATTTTAGCCTGCTTTTCACCTTCCGATTCCGCAATAATCGCCCGTTTTTCACGTTCGGCGCGCATCTGTTTTTCCATAGCGTCCTTAATACTTTGCGGAGGCGTAATATTTTTCAGTTCATAGCGCGTCACCTTTACGCCCCATGGATCGCTCGCTTTATCTACCGCGGCAACAATAGTCGTATTGATTGCGTCCCGTTCTTCAAACGTCTTATCCAACTCCATTTTACCGATAATGCTGCGCATGGTCGTCTGCGCAATTTGGATGGAGGCAAAATGATAATTATCGATACCGTAGGAAGCCTTTTTAGGGTCCATCACCTGTAAATATAAAATCCCGTCCACCTCTACGGATATATTATCTTTGGTGATACAGGTCTGTGAGGCCACATCAATGGCCTGTTCCTTTAAGCTATGCTTATAAGATACATTATCAATAAAAGGCAAAATAATGTGAAAACCAGCCTGTAAAGTTGTACGATACTTACCGAGTCTTTCTACAATATAAGCCTGCCGTTGCGGCACAATTTTAATCGTAGATATAAACAAAAACAGGACAAAAACAATAATACCAATTAATACAATGACAACCGCCTGCATAACAACCTCCCTATCGTTATATGTAAATTTTGTTAATCTGCATTAACTTGCCAATCCGGTTTCTTTAGGTCATTTTAAGCTGCCGTACCATTTAACAAAAGAGTGTTTTATTTTCGAACTAAAGGTTTTACCAACAAAACCAAATTTTCCCGACCGATAATTTCAACATTTTCTCCTTTTGATATATTTATCTCGGATCTCGCTTCCCATTCCGTACCTTTAAGCGTAACCTTACCGCCGGGAACGTTGTAAATATCCGTCAGTGCGATTGTTTTTTTACCGATAAATTCATCGGCTAAGCCGTCTTCATTGTCTCCGCTGTCGTTAAAAAATCGTTCTTTTAATTTTTTACGCAATAAAACAAGGGATAGGACAGAGAAAATAATAAAAATCAACAGCTGACCGGCAAGATTAAGATCAACAAGCGCACAAATAAGGACGATAACCCAAGCTCCCGCGCCGAAAAATCCGAGAATCAGCCCGGGTACGGCAAATTCAACCATAAGCAATAATAATCCGATAATAAACCAAGCAATCGCCGGTTGCGTTAAATACCCTAACAAATCCATTTTTTCTCCCTTCGTAAAACGATTTCATAATATAATACCGACCAATTACGACTTTATTCAAAAGTATTTTCACGCCTATTAATAAAAATTGCGTATCCAACGATGATTTTTAAGTAATTGCAACGCTTCGGGAGACAGCGCTCCTTTTTCTACGCTTTTTACATTTGCCAGCAAATTCTGCGATTTGCGCATACCCGGAATAACCGTTGTAACGGCTTCAAAGCTAATAATGAAGCGCAGCGCCGCTTCGGATAAAGACTCCGTTTCATCTTTTACATCGTTGCGGATTGCCTGCACCCTGTTCCAGACATTTTCTTTCCTATCGCCCGCAAAATATTGGTTGCGAAAATCGCCTCGCGGAAAAATCGTATCGGGTTTCACCGCGCCCGTTAACGCGCCTTCGTCAAAAGGAACGCGAGCAATTACGCTTATTCCATTTTTCAAACAGAAGGGCAGTAAACTATCGGTCGGAGACTGATCAAAAATATTAAAAATAACCTGAAAAGAATCTATCAGTCCCGTCTTGCCCGCTTTGATACCGTTCTCAGGCTGATGATCGTTAACGGATATGCCAAAAAAGCGCACTTTACCATCCTGTTTCAACCTTAAAACAGCTTCTTTCCATTCATCATTATCCGCCCAATTATCATTCCAGACATGAAATTGCTGTAGATCGAGATAATCCCGTTTTAGATTTTTAAGACTGTGTTCCGTCATACGAATAATATGGTCTCTCGGAAAAGATTCGTCAAGAGTCGATGTATCGGCTGCGGGCCATTCAAATTTCTTAGAGGGAATTTTAGAAGTTATGAACAGTTTTTTCCCCGATTCTTTTTCAACCTCGCCGATTAATTTTTCGCTATGTCCGTTTCCGTAAACATAAGCCGAATCAAAAAAATTAACTCCGTTTTCTATGGCAAGATGTAACGACTTTTTTGATTCCTTATCGTCGGCGCCGCCCCACATGGACTTGCCTATCCCCCACGCCCCGTAACCGAGTCGCGAAACCTCTATATCCGATTTGGAAAACTTTTTATACTCCATATCGTCAATCCTCCGATAATCTTAATTTGATTTTCGACACTACACTCTTTAATTGCATTGCAATTTATTATATTATTATTGTCCATCCAAACAGAATAAAAGAAAAAATTAAATAACCATCGAACCGCCCGCTATGCAGAGAGCATTGGAACGAGAATTAGCAAATTAATATCCAAAATAAAATCACCGAAACATTATTATTATTTTGTATTATTAGAAGAATAAAAAGAGGAGTAATTCAATATTGAGTATTTCTTAACACAAAAAAGCCGAAAATCAAAATGACTTTCGGCTTAAGTTTAATTATTGTTATGTGCAAAAAATCAGGCGCATTTACCGGCGCCGCACTTCTCCGATTTTTTACTTTTCTTTGCGGATTTGTCATCCCCGCATTTACCGCTTTTTGAACTCTTTTTAGCGGATTTATCAGCTTTATCACCGCCGCATTTGCCATCACCGCACTTCATGGACTTGGCTGTTTTTTTAGCGCTTTTATCGACCTTGGTCGCTTTATCGCCACCGCATTTACCGGCGCCGCATTTCATGGATTTGGCCTCTTTTTTAGCCGATTTATCCATCTTTGTTGCTTTATCGCCGGAACATTTTAATGATGATACCGAATGTTTATCAACGGCTTTTTTTGTCTCCGTCGACGAATTTGCCGGGACCTGTAGTATAAAAAAGGCCAACAAAGCCATCATTAACGTATTTACGATTTTCTTGCTTTTCATTAGGTTTCCCCCTATTTGTTATTTTAATTCTGTTAGTTATTACTATATAACTGATTTAATGATAGATTATTCCGAATATTAAATTAATGTACAAAAATCAATAATCTAAGCGCATTTACCGGCGCCGCATTTCTCCGATTTATCACCTTTTTTAACGGATTTCTCTGTTTTTGCCGATTTATCTCCGCCGCATTTACCGTCTTCACACTTACCGCCTTTACAATTCCCACTTTTACAATTCCCGTCTCCGCATTTTGAAACTTTTACGCCTTTTTTAGCGCTTTTATCGACCTTTGCCGCCTTATCGCCGGAACATTTTAGCGATGATTTCAAATGAGTATCAACAAACTTTTCATCTGTTGAACTTGAAGTTGCAGGCGTTTGCATAATCAAAAATGAAAACAACGCCATAAATAAAATATTCAAAAACTTGATGTTCTTCATGATTCCCCCTATTTGTTTGATTAATTGACTATATAATTATAAGATTAAAACTTAATAAACTGAAATTTATTCCGCATTTCTAAAAAAATTAAAAAATTATTGATGTTAATCAATATCAGAACGTATATTAGAAGTATATTCTTTTAAACAAATTAGAACAAATTCAATTTGTCGTCGCTATGAAAAACATCATATTACTAATAACATTATCTATTATCTGGTTTTGCGCAAAACCGCAGGAGGATAATCCTGCTACAGCCGAATCCTCTTCCTTATTTCCTGTAAAAATACTAAATACGGAAAGAAGGGTAATAATACCTGTGCGCGGCATTCCCGAACCGCTTAATTCCGTCGATATATCGATACCGGATTCTTCCGTCTTAATTTCACTGCTTGTTGAAAAAGGCGACAATGTTACGGTAGGCGATTTACTGGGAAGTTTATGGTTCATAAAAAAAAGTAACAAAGAATATACGCCGCGGGATTTGCGCGCTCCCTTAAGCGGCACGATAACAGAGTTGAACTATCAAGTGGATGATCCGATTCCTCCTTATTCTACCATAATGAAAATAGAAGATTTAAGACGACTTAAAATTAAAATTAAAATAATTCACAATCAGTTAAACATAATAAGACGTTATTCAAAAACCATTTTTACAATAAGCGGTCGAAAAATATTAGGATACATCCGCAAAATAGATCCGGCAGCGTTACAATTAGAAATTATCATACCAAATAAAAATAATGATTATATGCTCGGAGAACCTATTTCGGGATACATTGATTGCGGAACTCTAAAAGGGAGCTTTGTTGCCAATAATTATTTTAACGACAAGGATTCTTTATATGCAAAAATCGAAGAAGATATAATGATCAATATCTACAAAATAGGAGTATCGGACACATTAGCCATGATATATCCTCAATTATTTGATAAAAAAGAGATCTTTTTACCACAGGAAAACTTGACATCGGTTAAAAATATTCTATATTAGGGATGTTTCGCTCAATTCTAAAAAAGGACTACATGCGACGCTATTTATTACATACTTTTTTTATTTTACTGTTTTTTACGCTTCCCCTTTTTGCCGGATCTATTTTTTCGGAGTACAGCGCAGAACCGCAGCAAGATCGCGTTGAAATTAAATGGACCACAAAATCGGAAATTGATGCGCATCATTTTGCCGTATTAAGGAGCAACGACAGCCGCAATTTTATCCAATTAAAGACGATTAACTGCGAAGGCCCGGGGACAACCTACAAATACATCGATAAAGATATTGTTTTTAAAAGTGTAGAACCCAAATATTATAAAATCAAAGTATATAAAAAAAACGGAGAACTACTCGAAGAAACCGATACAATGATTGTTCATCCCAGTATTTCTGGTATTTTCCGAACTTGGGGCGCTATCAAAGCTCTGTTCCGGTAATGGCCATTTCTCAACTGTTTCCACCCTTTTCATTTAATAAAGCGAAAAGGGTTTTTTTATATCCGGTTTAAAAACATTTAATCGCAATGAATGGGAACCCTGTTTAAACCTATTGGTATAAATAGTTAAGAAGACAGAGAAAAATGATTTTATTTTTCTATTGATTCTATGGGTAAACAAATATAAATTAACGCCGTTATTTAAGTTAAAAGCAGGAGCATGGTAAAATGAAAAAATATATATTATTTATCTTAATAATTCCCACTTTTGCTTTGGCTCAATTCGAAAATTACATTGTTGATGAATATAATCCGACCCACAAGACCTTAGCGGGCGGTATGTTCGGTATGATTGAACAAGGCGCAGGAATCGGCGCTTTTTACGAGCTACCGTACAGTAATTTCTGGCACCTTGGCGGTCGTATAGACGGATTTATGCTAAGAGACAGTAAACAAATCGAATATTATGATTATTACGGTTATCCGCAAATAATGAATAAACGCAATAATGCTTTTCTAATCGACTTAATTGTTACGGCAAAAAAACGTATATTAGCTAATGAACTTGATGATTCAATTCGGCCTTTCGTTAATTTCGGCGCCGGATTGGTTTATGGTATGAATTTTCCTGAATATGATTTAGACCCCATAGAAGGAACGCCGACCGGCAATCAATTCGGACTTACATACACCGTCCTTGGGAGCATAGGCGTCGACGCCACAATCAATCCCGGTTCCTATTTCGGTTTGTCGCTTGAATATCGTCTTATGAAATTCAATAAAAATATCGGCGAAACAAATAATTATTCAACCATCGGCATTAGATTAGAAATTGGAAAACGCTTTTAGTGGACAAGCAAAAAATATATTTTATCGACCTCTCTGTGAACAACAAGCCACGCTATGTTTGCGATATTACGGAAAAGCTTTACGCTCGGCAGTTGACCTGTACGATATACTGCGTAAAAGAACAAAGCGCCCAATTACTGGACAAACTCTTATGGACATGGAAACAAGAAAGTTTCGTGCCGCATACGCTTTGCCCAGCTAAAACAATTACGGAAAACATTCCCGAACCTGTTTTGATATCTTCCGCGCTTCCGCTTAATCACCATACAAACGTATTAATTCTTTTTGATCCGTTCAACGATAATTCCCATTTTTCTCCATACGATTTTATCATTGATTTTGCCGAAACATATGATAACATTAAAATAAACGAAAGTCGCAAAAGATATAAAACATTTCTTAATTCCGAACAATTTGAACCCGTATTTTTAAAATTAAGCGAATTTTTAAAAAAATCACAATTTTAACCTTTCAAGCCATAATTCATGCCGCTATTTTCATTATGAATTGATTTTTTTGGAGCAATTATTTTTTTTAGCATCTCTAAGATGCCTGTCCGTGGTAATGATAAAATTGCCTGCTTGATTATTTCATCTTTTCCCTTTAAATTTGGGAGATTTTCATCAGCATAATAGAGCGATTATAATCTTTATGACTTTAAGAACACAGCGCCGTAAACCGATTGATCAAAATGCTATATCTGCCATCTTGATAAGCACCGGCAAATTAAAATATCCGAATTATATGAGTCAACATTGCAAATTGAAAGGGCTTATATTATGAAAACAATCTTACATCTTCTTCTTGCACTAATCCTCTCCTTTATATTTTCTTGCCAAAATTCCGTAAAAGAAGCGGCGTTTAAATTGTTACCGCAACCGCAGGAAATGCAAATAAAAGGGACTTCCGAATTAAAAAGCGATCAGATTCTATATTGTTTCAGCAAATCAAACGCCGATATTCCGGCATTAAGCGGATCTTTTAAAAAAATTAGGAAATCCAAGGAACCGCAATCAGCACAAATTTTATATGAAATTAATAAAGAGGCCGATTTAAGACCGCAAGGTTATACATTGGAAATTAGAAAAAATAAAATCCGTATTAAAGCCAAAGACAAAGCCGGACTTTTTTATGCCTTTCAAACGCTGGGGCAGTTAATGGAAGATGCCGAAGATCAGCAGGCCGCGCTACCGAAATGTTCCATAAAAGATTTTCCCTTGTTAACTTATCGTGCAATTCACATAGATGTAAAACACCACATTGATAACGTTGATTATTATTATAACCTGCTCGACAAGCTGGCTCAATATAAAATTAACGCCGTTATTGTGGAAATGGAAGACAAATTAAAATATGAACGGCAACCGATTGTCGCTTCCGCCGACGCGCTCAGTATAGAAACATGGCGCAAGCTCAGCGATTACGCTATGGAACGGCATATAGAAATCAGCCCTTTAATTCAGGGTTTGGGACATGCTTCATTTATTCTTAAACACGATATTTATAAAAACTTACGCGATGATCCTAAGAGCGATTGGGCGTTCAATCCCTTAAATCCTGAAACATATAAAGTGCAATACGACTTATACCTTGATGCTTTAAAAGCAACGCCTTACGGACGCTACCTGCATATTGGCGGCGATGAAGTTCATACTACGGGACGCAACAGCGGTAAATCACCTTTGGAATTACAATTAATATGGTTAAACAAAGTATGCAAATTTGCAGAAGAACACGGCCGTACGCCAATTTTCTGGGATGATATGCCCCTTAAATTTGCCGGCGTTTACAAGGCAATGTTCAATACAAAATTAAATCAGCAGCAGGTAGATGATATCTGGAAAAAAAACGAACCGAAATTGCTTAAATTCCTTGATCGTTTCCCGAAAAATTGCATCTATATGCGCTGGAATTACTCCTCGCCCCAATCCATCGGCAACATAAAAGCCATGGATTGGTTTCGTCAACATAATTTACAAGTTATGGGCGCCACGGCAGGACAGACGGAATGGGTATTAATGCCGCAAGACGAAAGCAACATGGAAAATATCAAGGACTTTGCCGTCTCTTCCCAACAATCGGGACTTAACGGCTTATTGTTAACCTTATGGGATGACGATTCACCTCATTTTTCATTGTATATACGCGGCATAGCGGCTTTTGCAGAGTATACATGGAGCGGCGATAAAAGGAGCAAAGAAGATATTAAATCCGCTTATAGACAGCGAGAATTCTCTTATTCGCTCTCATCGCCTCAATATGCTTTTATAGACGATTTGGAAATACCGGTTGGCTTTTGGAAAAACGCCCTGCTGCTCGGCAATAAACGCACCCATTTAAAAAAGATGAAGAACCCGATTGAGGAAGCGCTTATAACTCTTCCCGATAAAAACAACAAAGGAGCTTGGAGCGCTAAATATAATGATCGTTTACGGAAAGCCGCGACGGCAAAAGCAAAATGCGATACGATTGCAAATAAAATAGAAGCGATGAAATCCGAAGCGTTACGAAATAGCTATACGCTCGATGTTTACGAACAGGATAATAACATGGTTCGTTTTACCTGCGAAGCCTTATTAACATTAAAAGACTATGACAACGCGAAAAATAAATCGGATGAAACGGCAGCCTTTAATCGCCTAAAAAACATGGCTGACCGCTTTAATGCGGTTGAACAAGAGCTTGAAAAGGTATATGCAAAAACGCGACGTCTGAATAAACCGGAAAATTATATCTTAGATCAGGACCATCATTCTCATCTTGCTAACCAGGCTATCCATTTTAAAGACTGGCAATTTTATGCCGAAGAACTTTTCATGCAAAAATTAAAATCGGAATATAAATTTTAACACAACTTGTCTATTTTAAAAAAAATAGCCAAAATTTTATTTTTACAGAAAATTATTCTATATCTCGATTCTGATCCACTGCTTAGAGATCCGGATAATAGAAAAATTGTCCTCAATATGCTTAAGGGTAAAATTTTTAAACAAAATGATTTGTTTGATTATAATGCCCAAAGACAGCTATTTAAGCTTGCCGATGTCCTTTATCCAAAATATTTAGTAAAAGAGGATAAAAGCAAAGATATCTATTTTATACGCACGAGCTATGAAGATACATCGGAAGAAGAATTGTGGAAAATATATAACAGTATAAGGAAAGTGGAATCGACTTTTAGGGTATTAAAATCGGATTTAAATATGCGTCCGGTGCATCATCAGAAAGATGATCGTATTG
>CAYRJN010000109.1:0-13253 GCA_964424545.1 uncultured Calditrichaceae bacterium | reverse complement strand
AAAATATTATGCCTTGATATAGCTATAAAAATTAACTGCGAAACTTGAGTAAACTTAAATCCGGATACGGATATAATACATGGATCTTCGGAATTATACAGACAGAGTAAATTTAAGATAGTGAATTCAGGAGTGTTGTTGTTATGACAAGAGAAATAGCAAAAATATATGAACCGAAAACAGTTGAGAATCGCTGGTATGAATTTTGGTTGCAAAATAAATATTTTAAAGCGAAAGTCAATCACCATAAAACCCCCTACACCATTGTAATTCCGCCGCCCAATGTAACGGCAAAACTACATATGGGCCACGCTTTTAATAATACAATTCAGGATATTTTAATTCGTTTTAAACGAAAACAGGGTTACGAGACGCTTTGGCTGCCAGGCACCGATCATGCAGGAATTGCCACGCAAAACGTTGTTGAACGGCAGTTGGCGACGGAGCATAAGACAAGACATGATCTGGGGCGCGAGAAATTTATTGAGCGCGTATGGGAATGGAAAAAGGAGTATGGCTCGACAATCATCCGTCAACTTAAAAAACTCGGCTCATCCTGCGATTGGGATCGCGAACGCTTCACTATGGATGAAGGTTTAAGCAATGCCGTACAGGAAGTGTTCATTCGTCTGTATGAAAAGGGACTGATTTATAAAGGCAAATATATTATTAATTGGTGTCCCCGCTGTTCTACGGCGCTCTCCGACGAAGAGGTTAATCATAAAGAGAGCCACGGCCATTTATGGCATATTAAATACCCGCTGAAAGGCGAAGATAAATTTGTTGTGGTAGCCACAACCCGTCCCGAAACCATGCTTGGCGATACGGCCGTAGCCGTAAACCCCAATGACGAGCGTTATAAAGAACTGGTCGGAAAGACCTTAATATTGCCTTTAGTGAATCGTGAAATTCCGGTTATCTCTGATGATTTTGTGGATATGGAATTCGGCACCGGATGCGTAAAAGTTACGCCGGCTCATGATCCCAATGATTTTGATATGGGGCAACGACATAATTTAAAGCAAATTAATATTTTAAATTCCGACGCCACGTTAAACGAACTTGCGGGTAAATACAGCGGTTTGGATCGTTTTACAGCGCGGAATAAAATAATTCAGGATTTGGAAAAATTAGATTTGTTGGTTAAAACCGATAAGCATCAACATAATGTGGGGCATTGTCAACGCTGCTCAACCGTTGTGGAACCGTATCTTTCCGAACAGTGGTTTGTTAACGTTAAGCCCATGGCTGAGAAGGCCTTAAAGGTTGTCGAGGACGGTACGGTGCGGCTCCATCCGCATGAACGCTGGTTTAAAACCTATAAACATTGGATGGAAAATGTGCGCGATTGGTGCATTTCCCGTCAGCTTTGGTGGGGACATCGTATTCCCGTTTATTATTGTCAGCAGTGCAATGAAATGGTAGTGGCAAAAGAAACGCCGCAAAGCTGCCCTAAATGCGGTTCGACAAAATTCAAACAAGATGAAGATGTTCTGGACACGTGGTTTTCTTCTTGGTTATGGCCATTCTCTACGCTCGGCTGGCCTGAGGAAAATGAGGAATTGGAGTATTTTTATCCTACGGATACGCTCGTTACCGGTCCGGACATTATTTTCTTTTGGGTGGCACGTATGATAATGGCTGGTTTGGAATTTATGCAGGATATCCCTTTTAAGCATATTTTGTTAAACGGCATTGTACGAGATGAAAAAGGGCGTAAAATGTCCAAATCGCTGGGAAACGGCATCGATCCGTTGGAGATGATTGAAGAATACAGCGCGGATGCGGTTCGTTTTACCACTATTATGCTCAGTTCCGAAGGACAGGATATTAATATCAGTAAGAAAAGTTTTGAAATCGGCCGAAATTTTTCCAATAAAATCTGGAACGCTTTTCGTTTTCTTTCCATGAATATCGAAGAGGTTAACAGCGATATTTTATCGTTTAAAGACAACTTTGAAACGGTTGACCGTTGGATTATCAGTAAGTTTCAAAAAGCGGTTAAGGATACGACTGAAAATATAGATCGTTTCCGAATAAACGATGCGCTCAACTCCATTTATCATTTCTTTTGGCATGATTACTGCGATTGGTACCTCGAAATGATTAAAACGCGTCTGTACCATCCGGAAAAAGCGGAGGATAAAGGAACCGCTTTGGCAATCGCTTCGTATATTATGAAAGGAAGCATGGAATTATTGCATCCTTTTATGCCCTTTATTAGCGAGGAAATATGGCAGAATTTAAAATCCGCTAAAGAAGAGAGCATCGTGATATCAACCTGGCCGCTGAGTAACGTATCTTTGATCGATAACGAAGCGGAAGAGCAGATAGATTTTATCCGTGAAGCCATAAGCGGAATCCGTAATATCAGGGCTGAAATGAATGTGCCGCCGGCCAAAAAAATCAAGTTGCAGGTGCGCGCGGACGAAAAGATGATGCGTATCATTGAGAATAATAAAACCCATTTTAATGCGCTGGCAAAAACCGAAAAAGTGGTTCCGCTTACCGAAGATTTTGATAAATCGGATGCAGGAACGGTGGTTGTGCGCAATGTAGAGTTTTTTATCGCTCTTGAAGATTTGATTGATAAAGAGAAAGAAAAGGAGCGTCTTGAAAAAGAGCTTAACCGCTTACAAGGATTGGAAAAAACCGTTCTTGCTAAGTTGAATAACGATAATTTTATCAAGCGCGCTCCGCAGCAAATTGTTGAAAATGAACGCAAAAAGCTACAAAATATTCAGGAGAACCTAACGAAAGTGAGATTAAATTATGAGAAATTTAAATAAAATTTTGCTATTGTCGGCGCTGTTATTTGTCTCTACGCTCTTTGCTCAAGATTTGTCAATAACCATCAGTAATTCCAATATGGGATTAATCAGGGAACAACGCGAACTTGCTTTGCAAAAAGGAATTCAAAATTATAATTTGACGGATATCCCAAGCGATATTATCCCGTCTTCGGTATTAATTGAAAGCGAGAATCATTCTTTTGACGTATTAGAGCAAAACTATGAATATGATTTGATTAACTCGGACAAAACGCTCGCCAAGTCTCTGGACAAAGAAATCTGGGTTATCTCCCCCAACGATAAAGCGGTCAGCGGCCGCTTGCTCTCTTTTTCCGATTATAATATTATGCTGCTTGACGAAAATAATCAATTGACTATTCTTAATAGAAATGATAAGCAAAAAATCTTATTAAAAGATTTTGCCAAAGACGGAAAACATTTCATTACCAAACCCACTCTCGTATGGAAATTAAAAGCAAAAAAGAGCGGTAAACAAAAAGCTCATATATCCTATCTTAGCCGAGGGCTGAACTGGCGAACCGATTATGTCGCCTTGTTGAACGACGATGTCTCTAAGATAAAATTAGCTTCCTGGGTTACGGTTACCAACAAGAGCGGCCGTGTTTATAAAAATGCACAATTAAAACTAATGGCTGGCGAAATGAACCTTGTACAAGAAAATAATTACGGCTATAGAACCAAAACCGCCCCCCGAGCGGAAATGATGTTGGAAGATATGAGCGGTTTTAATGAAAAATCATTTTTTGAATATCATCTTTATTCACTTGGGCGCAAAACGGATATCGGAAATAATCAAATCAAACAAATTCAGCTTTTTCCCGAAACAACGGCAAAAATTATTAAGAAATATAGAATACGCAGCTATAACAGCGATAAAACATCGGTTGTCGTTATTTTGGATAATTCCAAAAAGAATAATTTGGGCATTGCGCTTCCCGCCGGCATTATTCGTTTGTATAAAAAAGACGGTAACGATCTCGAGTTTATCGGTGAGAATAAAATCAAACATACGCCTAAAGATGAAAAAATCGAAATAGAGATCGGTAAAGCTTTTGATATCGCTTCGGAGCGTAGTGTGCTTTCCAGCGAAAGGCCTACAAAACGTTCGTTATCGCAGAAAATCCTCTATAAAATCAGAAATCACAAAAAAGATGCTGTAGATATCGAAATATTTGAACAGTTGAATTCTTATCAGCAGGTAAAATTACTTAACAGTAATATTAAACTATCGGAAAAAACGGCAAAATATTTAAAATTTATCGTTCATGTTAAGGCTGATGAAGAAAAAGAATTACGTTTCCAATATATAACAAACTGGTAACAGGCATTTTATAATGAAAGAAACCAACGAGAAAATAATCAGGGAGCGCATCAGACGTCAACTCGAAGAAGAGTTGGCAAAACGTCGAGAAAAAAACGCTCGGGATCAGGATTCCGAAAAACGTCAAGTTAGTTTTAACGAATCCGTTTTTTGGGAAGAGATGATAAAACAGTATGTGGAAGAGGAAGTTTACGGTTCGCATCCGGAGTTTCATCGTTGTATAAATCATCTCGGTGAGATACGTTGGCTTACT
This sequence comes from uncultured Calditrichaceae bacterium, assembly GCA_964424545.1. Classification (GTDB taxonomy): domain Bacteria; phylum Calditrichota; class Calditrichia; order Calditrichales; family Calditrichaceae; genus JAUVIB01. The sequence continues at coordinate 8,866 of CAYRJN010000109.1, read as the reverse complement.
TCGCATGAAATTGCGGAAAGTTTTGAATTTTATTTGGATGATCGCAGTGGATTACGTCGTTTTTTTACACGGATATTCAAAAATAAGAGATTACCGAAAAAAATTCCGGAAAATTTGCAGGAATCTATGCAGCGATATAGAGAAGAACTTGAGTTGGATGCACAGCAGCGAATTAAGGAATTTCGGAAAAAACTGGAAGAAGAAAAACCCAAACCGGCGGATAATATCAGCGAGTTGGAAAAGAGGATCTTAGAGGAGGAGACGGATCGTTTTTATAGTAAACTTCCCGGCTATAAAAAATATATCAATCATCTTGGCGAGACAAAATGGATGACTAAAGAAGAAGCTGCCGAACAGGATGAGTTTATGGAAGTGGTTTTAACCCCGCAGCAAATTTTCTTTAAACGCGCATTAATTACTTTGGCGGTTGCCCTGCCGCTGTTTTTAATATGGTTTTTCTTTTTAAATAAACCGGAATTGGGTAAGGCCTATTTGGTTGTTAGCGTGGATAACGGTACGGCGGATCTTTATATAAATAAAAAACTGGCCGTTGCTTTTCATCCCAATGAACCATTTAAACTGTTACCTGGTAAATATATGATTTCACTTGTCAGTAAAGAATATGATATTGTTCCTGCAATGAAAATTATCAATTTAACGGCTGGTGATACGGCGAGTGTATCTTTTAAAGTAAAACGCAGGGAGCTGGAGAACTCCGGTCTTGTTCGGATTAAAACGGCTTCCGAAGATGCCAACGTTTTTATCGATAATGAATTTCAAGGTAAAATATCGGTAAATTCCCAATTTGTATTGTCACCGGGGCGGCATACGGTGGCAATTGAAAAAGATAATTATATCGCTATTCCGGCAGAACGCCTCATTACTATTGCCCCGAACGATACGGTTGATCTTTCCTTTCGGTTGACGGCAGAAGAAAAATCGAGAAAATCCGTTTCTCGCAGAGCCGTTGCCTATGGTATTGTCGAAGTAAATTCCAATATCAATGATGCGGATATCTATCTCGACGGTAAAAAAACGCCTTATAAAACGGATTATGTTTTTCAAAGAATTCCTTTGGGACAGCATATAATCAGCCTTAAAAAGGAGGGATATAAAGTTTATCCTGAAGAAAAGGTCTTCAAATTAGATAAAAACAATAAAAACCTAATGATTAATTTTACCTTAACCAGTTTATTTCATTTGATAAGAATACACACTTCTCCCGTAAAGGGCGATATTTTTGTCGACGGCAAAAAAGTCGGCGCAGGTCTGGCAAGGGTCTCTTTGCCGGTTGGCGAACATACCCTCAGTTTCGGCGATGTCAGACATTACAAGACGCCGAAAACGTACACAATAACCATCGCCGATAAAAACGATCCGGATATATATATAACCTATCAACGGGATTTTTACGTAGAATTTTCTCCCGGAAAAGTATTGCCGGATGCATCAAGCGGCGGAATAAATACCGGTTATTTAAGCGATAAAGGGATGTTTGTACGCAGCGACAGCCCCGGCCCGGATATTATTAACGTTAAAAACGGAGAATCCAAGGCATGGTCATTGGGATATGCCTATCAATACCGCAATCCGCCGGGGTCGGACGCCATTGAATTTAGTTTCAATATACCGGCAAATCTCGATATATCGTCGCCGGTAATATTACGGCTTTATATATATAATTCCGGTAAAAATTATCCGCTTGCCGTCGGCGGTACGCCGTCGTACACCATATTAATTAATAATCAACTGTACAAAAAAAATGTCATTGCCGTAAACAAAGAGAGTGAATTGAGTAATATTAAATATGAAGAGTATGCTATTAACCACTTGCTGAGAAGGGGATATAACAAAATTCGCATCTCTACCAATGAAAATACCAGCGCTTTTTTAACCTTGTGGAAAGTGATTATTAAATAAGAAAACCGTTATGTCTCGCAAACCAGCAAATATTTTTGAATATAAAAAGCAGGCTACTCTACAGCAGCCGCTCGCTGAGCGTTGTCGTCCGCACTCGTTAGAAGACGTAGCGGGCAATGAAGCGCTGATAGGACCGCATTCGCCTTTAATGAATCAGCTGAAAAATAATTATCTTCCTTCTCTTATTTTGTGGGGCCCGCCGGGCGTAGGCAAAACAACCGTCGCCCGCTTATTGGCGCAAGAGATTGGTTATCTCTTCAATAGTATTTCCGCGGTATCTTCCGGCGTAAAAGAAGTAAAAGAGATAATAGCGGAGGCTTCTCAACAAATTAATTATCATAATAAACATACGGTTTTATTTATAGACGAAATACATCGTTTTAATAAGGCGCAGCAGGATGCTTTATTAAACGCCGTTGAAGAAGGTATTATTACACTTATCGGCGCCACAACGGAAAATCCTTCGTTTGAAATAAACGCCCCTTTACTCTCCCGTTGTCAGGTGTTAAAACTTGAAGCCCTTAAAGCGGAAGACCTGAAAAAAATAATTAAACGCGCTGTAAAGACGGATTTTTTCTTTAAAAATTATAGATTTCGTTTAAGCGGAATGGGCAGTCTTATTCATTATAGCAGCGGCGACGCCAGAAAAGCGTTGAATTTATTGGAGATTGCTTTTTCGCTAAGCGACAAAAAAGACAACCTTATTTTGATCAACGATAAAATTGTTAAACAAGCGGCAGCGCAAAATCCATTATATTACGATAAAAAGGGCGATAATCATTATGATACAATTTCCGCTTTTATAAAGAGTATTCGAGGCAGCGACCCCGATGCAGCCGTTTACTGGCTGGCGAGAATGCTGCAAAGCGGAGAAGATCCTGTTTTTATCGCTCGCAGACTAATTATTTTGGCTTCAGAAGACATTGGCAATGCCGAACCTTACGCGCTCTCTCTCAGCAACGCCTGTTTTGACGCCGTGCATAAAATCGGTATGCCTGAAGCGAGAATTATTTTATCTCAAACGGTAACTTATCTCGCGTCCGTTCCTAAAAGCAATGCCGCTTATCTCGCTATTAAAACGGCGGAAGAAGAGGTTGGCCGCTCAAGAGCACCGGTTGTACCTTTGCATTTGAGAAATGCACCGACAAAACTAATGAAGGAATTGAATTACGGCGACGATTATAAATATCCCCATAACTATCCCTACCATTATGTTAAACAAAGTTATTTTCCCGATGAAATAAAAAGGAGAAACTATTATATTCCAACGGAAATGGGAAGAGAAAAGCAATTAAAGAGCTATCTGGATTATTTAAAAAGTCTTAAAAAGGACAAAACGTGAAAGAAAAAATCAGAAAAGTACTATTGGAGAAATACCTCGATTTTAATCTGAAATCTTTTAAAAAAAGTAATGACCCCGGAATTTCATCCGCCAATTTAAAATCAATCAAACAGATTTTAGTAATTAAACCGATAAACAGTGTTAACGAAAAAAGCATACAAAATTTTATTGCTGGTTTATATGCGGTTTATCCCGATGTTCAGGTATCAACCTTTATGCGCAGCAGTTTGCGAAACAGCGATACCAATTGGCTGGGTGTGCCGCATGAACAATATTTAAAAAATATTCGTGAAATCCGTTTTGATTTGGTTATTGATTTGAATTTGCTGCATGATACAATTTGTTCCTATATCTGTAAATTGAGCGGAGCGCCCCTGCGTCTAAATTTAAAACAGGGCGATTATGATAATATTTATAATTTACATATTAAATCTTCTGACAGCGGTAACATTGACAATGAATTACAAAATATTTTAAAATACTTAAAAACCTTTGCCAAACAACATTAAACAATGTTTTCTTACTGTTTTTAGCGTAATTCAAATAGTTTTTTAAAAAAAAATAAAGTTTTACGCAAGTTAAATATCTATTTAACGGATGAAATCAAATAACCGTAAATAAATCTTACACACCGTAATATTATACAACACCCATAACTTTTATAATATTAATAAGTTATACCAAATCGTAATTAGGTGTAACCAAATACAACTATTTGCTTTATTGCCCCCCTTTTGAAATATTTAATAACTTCATAATTAACAATATGTTAAATAAATGCTACCATTTTGGCATACCATTTGAACCCTTACAAAGCGGCATTATAAAATTTGAACTACAATAAGATAAGGAGTAAAAAAATGGTATTCTTACTTGTTTTTTTAACCGTGACAGCCGCTATCCTGGCAAACTATTTATTGCATCGGGAAAACCGGCTGATCAAAGGAAAAGAGACAACCAAAAAGTCTCCCATATTTTTAAGCCCCGATAAGGCGTTAATTCCGCTTGTTACTAACAATAAACGTTTTTATCATGTCAGTCATTCATGGATAACGCCGTCGGACGAAGGTTATTATTATGTCGGCTATGATCGCTTAATCCCAACTATTTTTTCGGATAAGGTGCATGTAAAAGATTTACCGCTTATCGGCGCTCAATTACAGCAAGGCAGCAAATTATGGAATGTGGAGGCAAGCGGGAAAGTCATTAGTCAAGGCGCACCTATCAGCGGCGAAGTTGTTGACGTTAATCCCGCTTGCAATATGGATATTCCTCTACCTTCCGACCAGCTTGAAAAATCATGGATATTGAAAATGAAAAGCGATATGAATAAAAATGAGATAACCAATTTGATGGATGATGTTCAGGAACAAATGTATCTTAACAGCCTTACGGAAGAGATACGTCAGCAGGCGGATAACGGCATCTATATGAACGACGGCGGGAGATTATCGCCTAATTTTATTGAAAAAATGGATGAAGAATCATGGTGGAAATTTATTGAAAAGTTTTTCCCAACAAAAAAAACAGGAGGCGTATGATGGTCATTGTATTCTTAATTTTAACTTGCGCTATATGTCTTGGCATTAATTTTATTTATGTTAAAGCGCATCATTAGGCATTCTTTTTATTGGAGAGATGATCGCAAAATACAATCAATGTCTAAATAATAAGGAAAGGGAATCTTCAAATGGAACGAAGAAATTTTTTAAAAACCCTTGGCGCGATCGGAGGTTCAATGGTTGTTTCAAAGAAAACCGCTGCTGAAGAAAGCATTAAGGAAGAAAAAGAGTTTTACGGTATTCTTGTGGATACTACGCGTTGCGCCGGTTGTCAGGAATGTTCATTAGCCTGCGCCGAAGCTCACGGATTGCCGGAGCCGGATATGGATGACAATCTTATAACGGCCGATCGAAAAACATCGACAAAAAGCTGGACGGTTATACGCGGCGTTGAGAGCGAAGACGACATAACCTATATCAAAACCCAATGTATGCACTGCAACCAGCCGGCCTGTGCCTCCGCTTGTCCAACCAAAGCTATGGAAAAAACGGAGGAAGGGCCTGTAGTATGGCATTCGGATCGTTGTATGGGATGTCGGTTTTGCATGCTTTCTTGTCCCTTTGACGTTCCGAAATTTGAGTATAATAGTCCGGTACCCAAGATTCAAAAATGCATCATGTGCTGGGATAGATTGCAGGAAGGCGATGAACCAGCTTGTACGGAAGCTTGTCCGGAAGACGCCATCACATTCGGTACGCGCCGTGAATTGATTGATGAAGCCAATACGCGTATTTATGAATCGCCGAATGACTATGTTCATCATATTTACGGCCAAAATGAAGCGGGCGGTACGGGTTATATGTATCTGGCATCAATGCCCTTTGAAAAACTGGGCTTTAAAACCGATATAGGCGATAAAGCCTATCCTGAACTAACAACCGATTTTCTGTACGGCGTACCTTTTGTTTTAACGTTATGGCCGGCTATGCTGATCGCCTTGAATAAAGCCACGACAAAAGATTCATCAGAGGAGGATTAATCATGAACCAGACTACAGGATTAAGAGTCCGCAACGACTCACAGAAAATCAGCGCTTTTATTAAAGAGGAGCTCAAACCGAAAGGAAAATTGATTTCCCCTTTCAATGTTTTGGCGGCCATAATTATCGTAGTCGGAATCGGTCTGATTATATTCCGTTTTGCCAAAGGCATAGGCGCGGTTACCAACCTTAGTCAAGAATTTCCTTGGGGCATTTGGATCGGTTTTGACGTAGTAACGGGCGTGGCTTTTGCCGGAGGCGCTTATGTCCTTACGTTTATGGTTTATATCCTTCATTTGGATAAATATCATCCGGTTGTGCGTGCGACCGTTTTAAACGGCTTTTTGGCATACGTATTTTACGCCGGCGCCCTACTGCTCGACTTGGGACGTCCATGGAACGTAATTAATCCTATAATAGGCAATAAATTCGGTTTAAGTTCGGTAATGTTTCTCGTTGCCTGGCATTTTATGCTCTATATGATGGCTGAATTTATAGAATTTTCACCGGCGGCGGCCGAATGGCTGGGCTTAAAAAAGCTAAAGAAAATATTAAGCGGTTTAACCATCGGTGCCGTTATTTTCGGTATTACGCTTTCAACGCTGCATCAATCGGGTCTTGGAGCGCTCTTTTTAATGGCTAAGGGAAAAATCCATCCACTATGGTATTCCGAGTTTATTCCTATTCTATTTTTTGTTTCGAGTATTTTTGCCGGATTGTCCATGGTTATCTTCGAAGGCACAATTAGTCATAAAGTATTTCACAATTTACTGGGACGGAAATTGAAGAACAGCGAAAATACGATTCTTACCGGCTTAGGCAGAGTTTGCGCGGGAACCATGTTTGTTTACCTGTTCGTACAAGGCGTTGTATTTATACACGGACAACGCTGGCAATATCTGAACAGCGGCTGGGGATTATGGTATTTGACTGAAATGGTCGGTTTTGTCGCTCTTCCGGGAGCTCTGTTTACCATGGCTGTGCGTAATCAAAATATAAAGCTCATCCGTATAGCCTCCGTGTTGGCTTTGCTCGGAATAATTATCAACCGCTTAAATGTCTCCGTTATTGCCTTTAAATGGTATGCGCCGCATCATTATTACCCGTCATGGCAGGAAATATGGATTACCCTGACGGTTATTTTTACGGAAATATTGATCTTCCGCTGGATTGTGAATCGTATGCCTATCTTCAGCGATCCGGAAGAAGTGGAAGAGGGTGACGACACTTTAAAATACATCTTATATAATGAAGAAAATGAGGAGACGGAAAAATGGAAGGTTTCAAATATGTAGATATATTTGCCACGAAAGGCATTGAATATCTTTTTGTCATTAGCTTTTTGATTTTATTTGTTGCATATTGGAAATTTTTAAATAAACCCATAAAAAATGCCACTCGTAAAATCAGAAAAGTTTTAATTGAATGGTTTCAGTTAGCGGAAGATTATTATTATCATCGTGGACATGTTTGGGCGGCGCCCGAAAATCAAAACACAATTCGCGTCGGTTTGGATGATTTCGCTCAAAAGATGTTGGGTAAAGCGCAAAAAATTGAGTTCCCTAAAATTGGAGAAAAAATAACGCAAGGTGAAAAAAGCCTGAAATTAAATATTGATAATCGTAATATTGATATTTTGGCGCCCGTCAGCGGCGAAGTGGTGGAAATTAATCAAAATGCAGCAAAAGATCCCTCGATTATTAATCAAAGTCCTTATGAGGAGGGCTGGTTGTTTAAAGTAAGAACGAATAAATTGAGAAGAAATTTTAATAATCTCTTCCATGATCGTCTCGCCAAAGAGTGGATGCATGAAACGGCCGTCGAAGTGAGCGATCTGATGTCCAAAGAGCCCGGTCTTCTTCTTCAGGACGGCGGTGAAGTTATTCCTGGATTTATTAAAGAAATCGATCCCGATAATTGGGATAAACTTGCAAGAAGAATGTTATTAACGGGCGACAAAAAATAGGCAGGGAAACAGGATTTTTCGCTTTCGGCCTTTTAATGCCACGGGGCCCATGTAATAAGAAATAGGATAATTTATCAAAGATGTATGTTTCGCGGGCTTCGTGGTTTATTTATTATATAGCTCGGTAAATTAATTTAATGAAAAGAAATGCGATCGCCATCAACGCACCATTATCCATTTTACTCGGAGAATCTAAGATGTGCACATACAAAATATTTGTAATTTATAATTGGTTATTTATCTCTGTTTTTATCATTTAAAATAACTTTCTCCGGTATGATTACTTAATCGCCGCTGAATCTAAATAAATTTAACAAAATGGGGAAAAAATATTTTTATATTGTTTGTGAAAATCTTATTTAGTAAATTGTTATTAAAATCTGACAAAATTATAAGAACATAGCCTCGGAAAGTGATTAATGAAAAAGTTAGCATCGCCATTTTTCGATATAATAGGACAATTAAAATAGTTTATTTATTGTAAAATAATTGTTGTTTTTACTACTGTTCAGGTATAAACAACTAAAATAACGGAATGCTCGTTTTAAGCGTCATTTCGACCGGAATCGCAATGTTTTTTATTGCGAAATCTAAAACTGCAGTATTCCCAAAAAGCGGACGATTTTTACTGTATTTTACTTTTAAGATTTCTCTCCCGTCTATGCGGGATCGAAATTACAAAAATAATATTTAAAAAGTTTGAAATTTGTTATTTTTTTTAAATTCCTATACAATAAACTAAAGATTAATAATGAAAATCATAAATCTTCTTAGTTTTAAACTATTTTTTCTGATCATAATTTTAATAGCCGGCGCAAGCCTTATTATTGCCTATTTTCAAATGAACAAACAGTCTGCTAATTATGAGAAACTTATCACAGAATGCGCCCAACGGACAAGCACGATAATTCGCGCTTCAACGCGCCATTCTATGCTGTTAAATCAAAAGGAACATACATTTGATATAATTAAATCCATTCAAATGCAGCGCGGAATACGCAAAATCCGCATGTTCAATGAAGAGGGGAAGATTATATTTTCGGCTCTACTGGGTTTCTTATGGGTAAAGTTCTAATTTACCAAGGAAAAACAGTAT
>CAYRJN010000108.1:0-13283 GCA_964424545.1 uncultured Calditrichaceae bacterium | reverse complement strand
CCATCTCCGGAAAACGCCGAAACAAACTTTCCGCAAAAAGATAGTCCACATGGTTGGTATTAATAGGGGAAAAACCCATTACTTTTTGCCAGATATCTTTGTCTTCCATACAAAAATATACAAAAACATCTTTTGAATGAGAACGGATAGTATCATATATATGTTTAAACATTTCATAGCGCAACGGTTTAAAATAACGCAGTTTGCGGTCTTTTGCAATGATCTGCTCATCGCGAATGATCGGCGTTTCGGGAAATCTTTCCTTAATAATCGGTTTTAAATCGGGCGGCATACGCAGCCCCCCGAGACTAATCCAAACTATTCGGCGATGGTCAACAGTTTTGAAAAGACGCTCTATCGTTCTATGATAATTCTCTTTCCAGTTTTCATGATGCACAATGGGATCAAAATGAAAACTCATCTTAAAGCCCATCTCTTGCGCTCTTTTTGCCCCCTGTAAACGTTCCTGCAGCGAAGCCGTTTTAAATTCAACGCTCTCAATCGCCTGAGGCGTATTCAATGACCATGATAACACAAGATTGTTCGTTTTGTGAGCAAAAGGGGCTAAAAATTCTATCTTATTTGTCTTAGTTTTTAATTCAAAAAAGACGTTTTTCTTCATCCGAAAATAGGGAATCAGTAATGAGGAAATATTTGTATAACGCTCCAAAGCCAGACTATCGGCAAGTTCGCCTGTGCCTATACGGATAATTCTTTGGGGATATTTATTATGAAAAGTATCAAATTCTTCAAAGATTTTTTCATAGTTTGCGTAAACCGTTAATACGGAAGAATCCATATATCCTTGCAAAATACAATAAGCGCAATCCAGCGGACAGCCGGTCGTTTCGTTAATTACCTGATAATTACAACAAAGATATTCCTGCGAAGTTCCGGGACATGGTTTACAAAAAACGCCCTTATAATCAGTAATATATAAAATTTGTTTTCCTTGGGCGGTGGAAAAGGCTGGCGCCGTGTCGGTTATTTCCAGCGGAGTATGGGGTAGATTATTAAGGACGTTTTTTGTGAAGGAGCGATCTTTAACTTTTCTATCGATATATATTTTTTTGATTATGATTTCTTTCATATCCGTTTGAGCATTTCAGTTAATAGGTTTTCAGTTTCGGAATTTCTTAATGCGTTAATAAGATTGTACAGATCTTCTTTATTTTTTAATTGTGCGTTAAGCTGCACGCCAGAGCGTTCGAAATTTTTATCATACGAAACGGAGAAGGCGCTTTTTTTAAGGTTTTTGATTAATTTGTTCATTTCATTGCGATAGGCGGACACAAGCGGAAAACGCCGTTGGTAAAACAGATCTTTTAATATAACCGTTTTTTGATTACGATTTATTTCATCGTTGTTCAATATCTTTTTAATCTGCTCTTCCGCCAATAATGATTTGACACTTTTATCTTCATTCATGGTTATTTCGCTAATAAGTTCGCTTAACTTTAACAGCTCCACCGCGCGCATTGAGAGCGTTGCGGCAAAATCAAACAACGCTTCTATATCTTCTTTTTTATAATCGAGAAACGTTTTTATTTGATTAAAAGAAAGGTGGTATTTTATTAAATATAGTTGAGCGTTTTCGGGCCAACCGAGAACAGCGAGAATCCGGTTTCCTTTCGGGAGTTTTAAGCGCTGCCGCCATTTTTCTCTTTTTTGCTCATCCTCAATATAATTTAAAATCAACTTAAAGATGCGAGCTTTTTGCAGAACGTTCGGCTCCTCCGTAACCGACCTTTGCAATTCATGTCTTAAATCAATTAATTCTTCAAAAGATGGGGTTTGTTTAATTATTATTACGGGTACTTTTTTCACATTCAATTTACGAGCTACGCGTAATCTTTGAAAACCGTCTAATAATACATAGGATTCATTTTCCGTAAATACCGTTAAAGGCGTAATTATGCCTATTTTTTTTATTGAGTCCGGCAAGACGGAAGCAATAAAAGGCGCATTGATGTCAAAATCTTCATTGAGAATGATTTGATCTGCTGATACATTTTTTACAAACGGTTCATAATTCATGATAAATCCGTTAAAATTTAATTGGTTTTGATAATTATTTTTTACTCGGAGTTAACTTATAAAAAGCGAGCTTTCCAACCAAAAAAGTTTTTTTATGATGTTTGATTTGGAATTTTAAAAGCTTACGAAAAAAGCGGCATATCAAACAACCGAGAACGAACTATACGGCATACATTGCTATAAATAGCGCGACTAATTATAGCGTCCCGCTTTTTATTCCCTCGAGAAATCGGGAGGTATCGCGAACGGCGGAAAACACTAACCGTCTCTGACATTGCCCCGACAAGAACGGGATGGGTCACGAGCGGGACGAAGTGCAGTGTGGCAATCCCATTCGGTATGTCACATCATTGTCCAATACCCAACAAAAAACAATTATCCAATATCCGGATATTTTTCATTTATCCCTGTTTTTCTTTATTCAACCCCGCTGGGGTTGTATTTTTTTATCACTTCTTCTTTCTACCCGTTTCACTGGCAGTTACTCACCTTTATCCCGCGCTGCGGGATAGCTTCCATTTACAAGATAAATGCAAGCCGCGATGCGGCTTAAGGTCAATAACTATGGGTGAAACCCATAGAAGATACGAACAAAAAAATGACAAGAGCCGCGACACGGCTCAAGGTGTACATCTCACCGCGGATAAACTGAAATCAACGCTATGGTTTTAAGCCCGGAAACTTTTGGGCTAAAGCACCCTCTTTCTAAGATTCATCCCGATCCCCGCCATGAATGGCAGGGCTATTCATATTTTTCGGTTTCCCGCAGGGGATTGCCGCGTTCTCCCGCCCTTACGGGATCTTTCGCAATGACAACCGACCTATGCAGGGTAATCAAAACTTCGACCCTGCCTGAGGGCTTACTACCAACTCGCAAAAACCGCAATAACATACTTTTCCTTGGTGAAAATCTTCCACAGTTAAACCTTTCACAGAGAAAGTCTCGCGGCGCGCTTTTGAATCAGTTTTTTATATTTTAACTTCATTTCACTGCTTAGAAAGCTTTGATCTATAAAAGCGGCGGTCTGCCTTACTCCTGAGCTAAAACGGGTGAATATATTCTTCACCTGCCTTTCCGAAAGCCCGATGGTTTCGGCAAAGGTGTAAAAATCCGTTTGCTTAAAATTGGATTTTTTGCCGTTCAGGGTCAGCGCCAGCTCTTCTGAATCTTCTTTTATTGAAATCAGCAATCGTGTGGCCAGCATATCATACGCAGGCGTGAGACTGATAAAATTCCGCTCATCGCGAATCAATGAAAAGTTTTTAAGATGCATATCGGCGTTTCCCGTAAGAAAAGAAAACAGCGTGACCTCAAAAAAGCGGAGCGCATCCAGACCCGGATTCGACGTATATTGGTGAATTACTTTCGCCGCCTGTTCCATGGAACCTTTATACTTATCCTCCGTAAGCCGGCCGGTTAACTGGCACATATCTTCCATGTGCAGCTTATTCCCTGCTCTATCACGGTCAATCCGCCTAGTGATATAGGCCAACTCTCCGGAGCGTAAAGGAATGATAGTATGCGGTACGGTATCGATCTTAAAAAAACCGGCGAGGTGCATCGTTAAATCTTCAATTTCGGGTATTTGCGGAAAACGGTTTACGGGCGCTTTCAAAATATAATTACCCCATAACCCCACCAGCGTAAGCCGTCCGGCATCTTTTCCCCGTTCCGACCAATGCAGAGAGAGTTTTGCCTGAACGCCGGGAACCGTTACCCTGTTTCGAATAACTTCCTTTGCTCTTTTATCCAGTTCCTGAAGCCGGTATGGAAGTAATGGAGCGGCGCTCTTTCCAAAAAACTTTTTAGCGCAGCGCGCATGATATGGGGTTTCCTTTGCGTCAAGCGGTTGATAGCAAAGTAAACACTTACGGTTTTTATTCATCGCCGCCATCCTCCGCCGGCAATATGGAAACGGCGCCGATGCAGTCTTTACAGCAGCTTAATAACAGACCCATTCGGTCACGCAGATCAATCTTCCATGTTTCAACCGCGATATCCAATAGCCAGCCTTCCGGTATTAAACCATCAAAAAAAGGAAGCATTGTCTTACTCGAAAAAGTCTCTTTTTGTAACGGCAGGGTGAAGCTTACCGGCTGCGCATCGGACTGTTCTAAATAGTCAGGCAGATATTTAAAATGATACCCTTCTTCATCTTCAAAAATTATCCCGGCCTGCTGTTTTCCGATAAACACTTTTCCTTGTCTGCTCATCAGTTATCCCGCCTTATTTCCACGGGTCCAAGCTCATGGCCAAAAAGAGCCAGCACCTGATTCACTTTATCCATGCGAACGGTTGGCTTCCCCTGTTCCAAATCGCGTATGAAACGTAATCCGACCCCTGCACGATCCGCTAAATCCTGCTGCGTCATGCCCAGTTGTTTACGCCGCTGCTTGATAAATTGTACTAATTTGTTTTTCATAACTATACCTGACCGGGTATGAATTTTGCTGTTTTAATGGAATATATACCCTTTCCGGTATAATATCAAATTTTTAACCCTTTTTTATACCTTTTCAGGTATAGAATAAGAGGCTGTCGGCTGAGGTTCATTATTTGTTTGATCCATTACGATCCCCGCCATGAATGGCGGAGCTATTCATATTTTTCGGTTTCCAGTAGGGAATTGCCACACAACCATTACAATGAAAAAAGAAAACACCGCCTGTCATTACCCCGACGAATCGGGATGTGCCACGAGAAGCGAGCCTGCACTGAGCCTGCCAAAGTGTTTTCAAAGGGAAGCAATCCCCTGCACAAACCGTGCGCCGCATTAAAAAGTTATGTTTTATCTTTTGATATTGTTCCTTAAATTTTGTATCCTTATGATATCGTAAATAATAATAACATTTTAAAGTTTAAGGAATCGTTAATGGCCGTTTTAAACAAATCCAAGCGTTTAAAAAAAGAGCTGACTCTGTTTAATATTTACACTATTGCCACCGGAGCCACCATCGCTTCAGGATTTTTTCTTTTACCCGGTCTCGCTTTTACACAAGCAGGACCGGCTATGATTTTAAGCTATTTGATCGCCGCTATTCCCGTAATTCCCGCTTTATTTAATATAGCAGAGCTCTCAACGGCCATGCCGAGAGCGGGCGGCGTCTATTTTTTTCTTGATCGCAGCATGGGGCCTTTACTGGGTACTATTGGCGGATTGGGAACCTGGCTTGCTTTGGTATTGAAAACCTCTTTTGCGTTAGTGGGTATCGGCGCTTATACCAGCCTCTTTTTCCCGCAGATTCCTTTGACTCCGCTAGCCGTTTTTTTCGCCTTGCTTTTCGGACTGATAAACTTGATGGGCGCTAAAAAAGCGGGGATATTTCAGGGTATTCTTGTTGTCTCCCTGTTAATTCTCCTTACTTTTTTCTCCGCTGTCGGAATCGTTCAGGTCGATTTAAGAAATATGGCCGGATTTTTTGATAAGGGTTTTGACTCCATCTTTGCTACAGCGGGTTTGGTTTACGTCAGTTATGTGGGTTTAACCAAAATTGCCAGTGTTTCCGAAGAAGTAAAAAATCCCGATAAAAATATTCCGCGAGCGATGTTTCTCGCTCTCGGCACGGCCGTGTTAATTTATTTAATCGGCGTATCGGTTATTATCAGCGTCGTTTCCGGCGCAAAACTTCAAAATGACCTAACGCCCGTCGCTACGGCTGCCGAAACAATTATGGGCCACACCGGCGCAATAATAATGTCCGTCGCGGCAATTTTGGCTTTTTTTTCCGTAGCCAACGCCGGCATTTTAAGCTGTTCCCGTTATCCGTTGGCCATGAGCCGCGATCATTTAATGCCGCGCTTTTTGCGTATCTTAACAAAAAAAAGAACGCCCGTTTTTGCCATTTCCCTTTCCGTTTTGCTCGTTGTTCTGATACTTCTTCTGTTTGACGCCGCAAAGATTGCCAAATTGGCCGGCGCATTTCAGCTATTGCTTTTTTCCCTGATTTCCCTTGCCGTAATTGTAATGCGCGAGAGCCGTCTGGAATCTTACGATCCCGGTTATCGCTCTCCCTTTTATCCCTGGATGCAGATTTTAGGCCTTATTTTACCCCTTTGGTTGATTGCCGAGATGGGCTGGCTGCCTTCTCTGTTTTCTTTATCTTTAATCATAATCGCCGCTTTATATTATTTTTATTACGGCAGAAAACGCGTCGCTCGCGACGGTGCGATTTATCATATTTTCGCCAGATTGGGGAAAAAACAATATGACGGACTCGACGCCGAATTACGCAGTATTCTAAAAGAAAAAGGGCTGCGCGAACAAGATCCTTTTGATTTGGTTGTTGCCGAGGCTCGATTTATTGATTACGCTCATAAAATCACTTTTGAAGAAATAGTGGGTGAAGTTTCGACGATTCTTGCCGAAAAACTTAATTGCAAAGCGCAGGTTTTAAAAAAATCCTTTCTTGAGGGAACGAGAATCGGAGCGACGCCCGTTTCGCACGGCGCCGCCTTACCTCATGTGCGCATTAAGGATATCGACCGTTCTATTTTGGTGATGGTCCGAAGCCGTAGTGGCGTTTTTGTGGATGTTGATAAAAGCTTAATCAGCGAGGCCGATATCGATAAACCGATTCACGCCTTTTTCTTTTTGGTAAGCTCCGATGATAATCCCGGTCAGCACTTGCGTATTTTGGCTCAGATTGCCAGCCACGTGGACGACGAAAAATTTCTTACCCGCTGGCTTAGCGCAAAAAATGAACAGGATGTAAAAGAATTGCTATTGCGCGACGACCGTTTTGTCTCCTTAACAATTAAAATCGCAACAAAATCCGCTTCTCTGATCGATATTAAAATACGGGATGTTCATTTACCCCAGGGTTGTCTCATCGCATTAATTCATCGCAAAGATGACGTTATTGTACCGAGCGGCAATACAACGCTTAAAGAAAACGACCGGCTTACCATAATCGGATATCCGGCAGGTATAAAAGAAATTTATGAGCGATATTTTGACCTTTAATCTGTCGGTTTTATTATTAAATCCTGTTGTGTATTAATATTATAAAAAGGATCTTCTTTGTTTTCGTTATGCTCCCCGTTGATTTTAACCGCTTTAAACCGCAGCGCTTTTAAACAATCACGGATACTGTAATTGCCTGCCTTGATCATTTTTTCTACCTGATTTACTGCTGATCTCGGCCAAATTGATACAAGCGGTTCTAATCCTTTATTCGATACGGCGGCAACAGGGCTTCTCTCATCTATTATATTTTGCGACAAAATATTATATATCTCTACTGATAAATTGGGCATATCCACCGGCATTATTAAAATCCATTGCGTTTCACTGTAATGGAGAGCGCTGTAAATACCGCCAAGCGGACCGCAACCGGAAATAATATCGTTAAACGTTCTAATTCCGCCGCTTAAATTACAATTAAAAGACCCACAAGCGACGGAGATTCGTCCGCCGAATTGTCGTGCAAACTCAACGGCAATATCAACAAGTCGTCTGCCCTTAAATATCACATCGTATTTCGGTCTGCCGAAACGTCTTCCTTTGCCGCCGGCTATAATGATTGTTGAAATATCTTCTTTTATTAATTCCATATTCCCGATTCTGGAAATAAATCCAAAAATAATTTCTCAATTATAAAAAAAGGCGTTCTTTTAATAAATCCGATACCATTTTACAAAATAAGCGGAGAACGCCCGATACGGATAAGTGATTATACCTTGATTCTATTGTTTCTATTAGAGTTAAACGGAAAAAGATTAAGCAACCGCTAAAAAAAATATACTCTTATTTTACTGTTTTTTTCGTCGTAGGCGAATATAAAAGATTGGTATGGTTATTGCAAATCTATATTGATATATATAGATTTAACTACATTATCCAGTATAGGTATTTATAATGAGAACAACAAAAAGTAAAGAAGAAAAATTATATCCCATCGGCATGGTTGCTAAAATATTCTCAATTTCCGTGGCAACGCTGCGCTTATATGAGGCCGAAGGATTGATTATTCCTCAAAAAAGCAAGGGCAAACACCGGCTGTATTCCGAAGGGGACCTGAAACGTATTGAATGTATTCGCAATATGTTAGAAAACAAAGGATTGAATCTCGCCGGTATCCGCATGATGCTTTCCACCATACCGTGTTGGGAATTAAAACCCTGCTCCATAGAAGATAGAAAAAATTGCGACGCTTTTTATAGCACATCCGTACCCTGCTGGATGGTGGAGAATAAAGGCGAAAAGTGTAAAAACGAAGATTGTCGATTATGTCCCGTTTATATAAAGTCAGCAGCTTGTAATAATATAAAAGTAATATTAAAAGAATTTTGGAGGGCGGAAACCGATGTCTAAAAAACTAAAAAGACGAGAGTTTATTAAAATTCTCGGGGCTGGTACGGGAGGCATTATGATGGGGGCTTCGGCGTTTACGGCTTTTTCAGGGACAGGAAAAGCTGTCGCGGCCGATATGATTGCCGAGGGTGTTCTGGAAAAAACGCCGACCTATTGCGAACTTTGTTTTTGGAAATGCGCCGGCTGGGTTCATAAGAAAAACGGCGAACCTTGGAAAATCACCGGTAATCCTGATGATCCAAATAGTCGCGGCCGATTTTGCCCGCGCGGAACCGGCGGTATAGGCGCTTATACCGACACCCAGCGCCTGAAAACGCCGTTAATACGAACCGAAGAGCGCGGAAAACAAGTTTTCCGAGAAGCGACCTGGGACGAAGCGTTTGACTATATCGCCGATAAAATGAACGCTATTAAAGAAAAATGGGGGCCCGAATGTATTGCCTTATTTACGCACGGTTCCGGTGGAACCTATTTTAAAACATTAATGAAAGGATTCGGTTCCAATAATATAGCTGCTCCGTCCTATGCTCAATGCCGCGGACCGAGAGAAGAAGCTTATCTGTTAACTTACGGAGAAGGCGTCGGTTCGCCGGAAAGAACCGATCTGGTTAATTCCAAATGTATCGTTTTAATCGGTTCGCATATCGGCGAAAATATGCATAACGGCCAGGTACAGGAATTTTCCGAAGCGGTGGCTAACGGCGCAACGGTTATCACGGTCGATCCACGCTATTCGACGGCGGCCTCAAAATCCAAATATTGGCTGCCGATTAAACCGGCTACCGATCTCGCTTTATTGTTGGCCTGGATCAATGTAATCATTGAAGAAGAGTTGTATGATAAAGAATATGTTAAACAATATACTTACGGTTTTGAAGAGCTTAAACAATCCGTAAAAAACAATACACCGGAATGGGCTTATCCCATTACAACCATTAAACCGCATATAATTCGCGAAACCGCAAGAGAAATGGCAAAGAACGCGCCGGCAACGCTCGTTCACCCGGGAAGACATGTAACCTGGTACGGCGATGATACACAACGCGTACGCGCCGGAGCCATTTTAAACGCTCTTCTCGGATCGTGGGGACGCCGGGGCGGATTTTACGCGCCCGCCAAAGCGCATTTGAAAAAATACCCCATACCGAAGTTCCCGAAACCGAAAAAGAATTGGAAAGACGCTTTCCCCGAACAATTTCCCTTGGCTAACCTTGCGCTGAGTTCCGGTATTTGCGACGCCACCATTCCAACGCCGGATAAAGATTGTTCTTTTAAAGGGTGGATCGTTTACGGCACGAATCTTCCGCTTACTCTGCCTCAGCCGGAAAAGACGATCGAAGCCTTAAAAGCGCTGGAGCTTGTTGTGGCCATAGATATTATGCCCATGGAAATCACCGGCTGGGCTGATGTTGTGCTGCCGGAATGTACTTATCTCGAACGCTATGACGATATCCGCGTTTCCCCGGGCCGGGAGGCTACGATCGCCTTAAGAGCTCCCGCGTTCGAACCAAAGTACAACACTAAGCCTGCTTGGTGGATGGCTAAAGAGTTGGGCAAAAGACTTGGTTTGGAAAAATATTTTCCATGGAAAACGTTTGAAGATTACCTCGATTATCGTTTAAAATCCATCGGCAGTTCGCTCGAAGAGATGAAAAAAATAGGCGTCAAAAAGCTGCCGTATGACGAAGATCTTTATTATCTTAACGGCGAAGAATATGAATTCGGCACCAATACCGGTAAGATTGAGCTTTATTCTACTGTATTGGCAGAACATGGATTTGATCCTATTCCAAAATATACGCATCATGAAGAGCCGCCGGAAGGATATTATCGTTTGAATTACGGGCGCGCGCCCATGCACAGCTTTTCACGCACAACAAACAATCCGAACTTAACCGATTTGATGGCCGAAAATGTGGTATGGATTAACCCTAAAGTAGCTAAAGAGTGGGGTATTAAAACCGGCGATTATGTGGTGCTTAAAAATTTAGACGGGAAAAAAACCAATAAAATCAAAGCTTATGTAACCCAAAGAATTCGGCATGATTCCCTATATATGGTTCACGGTTTTGGTCATAATCAGAAGCAGATGTCAAGATCCTATAAAAAAGGCGCAAGCGACACGTCGCTTATTTCGCGCGTTAAACTTGATCCGATTATGGGAGGCACAGGCATGAGGGTTAATTTCATTACTTTTAGCATGGAGGATGTCTGATATGGCAAGATATGCAATGGCAATAGATACTAAACGCTGTGTCGGCTGTGCTGATTGTGTGGTCGCCTGCCAAACGGAAAATAATGTTCCTATCGGTTACTGCCGCGACTGGATTGTTCAGGATACGTATGGAGAATATCCCAACCTGCATCTCGAAATCCGTTCCGAACGCTGCAATCACTGCGCCGATTCACCCTGTGTAAGATGCTGCCCCACCTCGGCAAGCCATTATGCCGAAGGCGGTGTCGTACTGGTAACGCATGACGAGTGCATCGGGTGTAAAGCCTGCGTGGCTTCTTGTCCTTATGACGCCCGCTACGTACATCCCGAGGGCTACATCGACAAGTGTACCTTTTGCATCCATCGCGTAAAAGAAGGCGAAGATCCCGCCTGCGTAGCGGTATGCCCGACGCATTGTATGATTTTTGGCGATCTTGACGATAAAAATAGTGAAATCTCAAAAGTTCTCAACTCAAGGAAATACAAGACATTAATCCCTGAAGCTGGAACCAATCCACATGTATTTTATTTATTATAAAATTCGGAGAAATTAGAAATGAAAGAAACGATTATAACTTCCGGAAGAATGAATCCCGGTATTGACCCGGTGCTTCACGCCTGGGGATGGGAAATTCCGATTTATCTTTTTCTCGGCGGCGTGGTTGCCGGAATTTTATTCTTTTCCGCATTTTATTTTATACGCGGGAAAAGTGAACAATACAGAACAACGGTAAAAATTGCGCCAATTTTTGTTCCCATCATGTTGGCCGTCGGGCTGCTGGCGCTTTTTTTAGACTTAACGCATAAACTCTATTTTTGGCGATTATACACCATTATTCGCTGGGAATCACCTATGTCCTGGGGCGCCTGGATATTAATGATCGTCTTCCCGTTAAGCCTTATTTGGGTTGCCACATTTATTAAAGATATTTTTCCAAAATGGGACTGGAAATTACCACTTGTGGAAAAAGTCGTTGACCGGTTTAAGGGATATCAAAGATGGATCGCCTGGGGATTGTTAATTACTTCTCTAATTCTCGGTATGTACACCGGAATCTTGCTTTCCGCTTTTAACGCCCGCCCTTTTTGGAATACGGCTATTCTCGGCCCGCTGTTTCTTGTTTCCGGTCTGTCAACCGGCACCGCTTTTGTTATGCTGATTTCCAAATCGCATGAAGAAAAAGCCAAAATGGGTCAAATAGATTTAATATTAATCGCTACCGAAATTTTCCTGATTATTCACATGTTTATGGGCTTTCTTGCTTCTACCGAAGTTCAAATTCACGCCGCCCATATGTTTCTCGGCGGCTCGTATACGGCTGTTTTTTGGACTTTTGTATTCGTTCTCGGTCTTATCGTTCCGTTTATTTCAGAAGCGCTTGAATTGGGAGGCTATAATGTTCCCGTTGCCGTTCCCGCAGCGCTGGTTTTAATCGGAGGGTTAATTTTACGTTTCATCGTGGTCGACGCCGGTCAGGCTTCAAGATGGCTCTATAAATTTGTCGAACAATTACAATAAAATCATTCGCTGAAATAAGGAGAAGCGGAAATGAAAGAAAAAAAGTATTGGTCCCCCTATGTTGCGGGGGCGGGTTTGGGCTTAACGTTGTTATTAACTTTTGTTTTAATGGGTCGCGGACTGGGAGCGTCCGGCGCTTTGATGCGTTTTGATGTGTGGTTTTTAAGTTTGATTGCGCCCGATCATGTGGCCGCCAACCCCTATTTTGCCAAATATTTTGAAAGTCCTTTAAAAAATTGGCTGGTTTTTGAGCTGATCGGTGTTCTCATTGGCGGATTTCTATCCGGCGCCATAGCCGGCCGGCTAAAAGTAACCATAGGCAAAGGGCCTAATATATCCAACAGGACTCGTTTGATTATGGCTTTCGGCGGTGGCGCTTTAATGGGTTTTGGCGCCCGTATGGCTCGCGGTTGTACCAGCGGTCTTGCTTTGACCGGCGGCGCATCATTGGCATTAGCCGGTTGGATTTTTATTTTTTCGGTATTTGCCGGCGCCTTTGCGCTTGCATATTTTGTCAGAAAATTATGGATTTAAGGAGATAAAAAATGGCACCTTTTTTTAAAATGGGTTATTTCGGAGAACAAACCGGTTTTATTGTTGCTCTCCTAATCGGTATTGCTTTCGGGTTTTGGTTGGAACGAGCCGGCTTCGGTGACAGTACAGTGCTGGCAAAACAATTTTATTTTAAAAACAACACGGTAATCAAAGTAATGTTTACTTCCGTGCTTGTCGCCATGCTCGGCGTACTCTATTTTACCCTATTCGGATGGTTCGATATTAATCTGCTTTATATTAATCCCACCTTTTTATGGGCGCAGGTGGTTGGTGGTATTATATTCGGATTTGGTTTTGTGATCGGCGGTTATTGTCCCGGAACCTCGGTTGTCGGCATGGTAACTGGCCGAATTGACGGTATTGTGTTCATCCTTGGCGCCATGTTCGGCATGTTTGTTTTCGGTGAAATGTTTCCCGGTATTGAATCCTTGTTTATGGCGGGTAATATGGGAAGCATTACTGTTCCCGCATTTCTTAATTTGAGTTCCGGCATTGTCGCTCTTTTGGTTGTCTTCCTTGCTTTGGGTATGTTTTTTGGTATTGACTGGGCTCACAAGAAATTAGCAAAGGAGGAAGTGCAATGAAAGTAAAAGCGCAAAATATCGGCTTCGCCGTTTTAATTATTTTGGGTATAATAATTGCT
>CAYRJN010000107.1:0-13376 GCA_964424545.1 uncultured Calditrichaceae bacterium | reverse complement strand
TTGTTCTTTTTTTTTCTAAGTTAGGAAGGATGTGGCAAATTTTCACTTTTTTTTTTTTTTTACACAAAATTACGGACTTAATCAAAAATATTAACAACAACTAAATAGCGCGTAAGCTTTTAAAATTGTAAAAATATCATTAAATTACGCTTTCAATCATCGAAAGGAATAACATGCAGGATAAAGTTGATTTGGATGGGCAATATAGTCGTTATTATAAAATAATTATCCTTTTCCTTGGTATTCTTGCCTCCATCGGCATGGGTTTTTTAATGATTGCGACCCGTTCTTTTCTCTTACCGGTAATATTGGCAATATTTATCTATTTTATCCTTGATCCCTTGATCTGTTTTTTTGAAAAAAAGCGTATACCGACCGGAATATCTATTTTTCTAACTTTATTGATTGCCGTTTTGCTCTTTTTTCTATTGGGAATGATGATAAGCAACAGCATTGACGCTTTTTCGGAATCCTTTCCCGCTTATGAAGCGCGGTTTAATTCGCTGATGACGCAAATACAAAAAACGTTTCATCTCTCTGATAATTTTCTATCGGGCGATTGGAAAAACGACCCTTATTTAAAAGACGTTATGGAAAATTTTTCAATCACCGGTCTTGTTCGTTCCGTTTTGGGGTCAATTAGCAAATTTTTATCAAAATTCACTTTGGTCATGTTATTTCTTATTTTTATTTTAATGGGCAGGAACCAATTTGAAAAAAAAGTAACCAACGCTTACAATGAAATCATTTCCAAACGTTTAATTAAAATTATTCACAATGTACATGAAAGTATTCGCACATATATCGGAATGCAAACATTAATTAGTTTTGTAACGGCTTTACTTGTTATGGCCGTTTTGTTTTTCTTCGGCATGGATTTTATAATCATTTGGGGATTGCTGACTTTTTTATTGAATTTTATACCTACTATCGGCTCTATTTTTGCTGTTCTTTTACCGGTTACCTTCGCTTTTTTACAATTTGAAGATGCCTTGATTGTTTTGTGGATTGCCATTGTGTTGTCAATTATACAATTCACCATCGGCAATTTAATTGCTCCGAAAATAATGGGAAAAAGCATGAATTTGAGCCCCTTGCTTGTTCTGTTTTCCTTGCTGTTTTGGGGATGGCTTTGGGGATCGGTCGGTATGTTTCTCGCTGTTCCTTTGACGGTTGTTATTAAAATCGTTTTTGAAAACATAGATGGCCTTCGTCCGCTCAGCGTTTTAATGGGCGGCGGCGTTGATGAGAAGTAAGGCGGTATGAAATCAATTCACAGTGATTTGACTTATAAAAAAATAATCAAATTTTGGTTGCCGCTGCTTACAACCTGGCTGATGATGTCGGTGGAAGGCCCGTATCTTGCCGCAATAATCGCCCGTTTACCGGAAGCAAAAATAAATCTTGCCGCCTATGGCGTTGCATTTTCCTTTGCCATTCTTATTGAATCTCCCGTGATTATGATAATGAGCGCCGCTACGGCAATTGTGGAGAACCGCTTTACTTTTTATAAATTAAGACAATTTACTCATATCCTAAATTTAATTATTACTCTTTTCAGTCTGCTTATTGTCATACCCGGCGTATTTAATATTATTGCTTATAATTTAATAAAACTTCCTGCCGATGTGGCGGAATTGACCCATCAGTCATTGATAATTCTTATCCCTTGGCCGGCGGCAATCGGGTTTAGGCGTTTCTATCAAGGTGTAATGATACGCAACGGATTAACGCGAAGAGTGGCCTATGGAACGGTGATACGCGTTTCGAGTATGGGCTTATCTGCTTTTATTCTTTATCGTTATTTTTATATTTCCGGCTCGCTTGTCGGCGCGGGAGCATTATCGATTGGTGTTATAATGGAAGCGGCTGTCAGCAGGATAATGGCTGAATCTTCCGTTAAATATGTTGTCAATCGTATTGACGGAAGGAAAGATTATTCTTTCATATCTCTATTGAAATTCTATTATCCACTCGCTTTAATGCCGATGCTGGGCTTATCAACGCAGCCTTTAATTGTATTTTTTGTGGGACAGGGGAAATATCCGTTGGAATCGCTGGCCGTATTGCCTGTAATTAACGGCCTGATATTTATTTTTAAGAGTGTGGGACTCTCTTTTCACGAGGCCGCCATAACCTTTTTATCAGCCACGCGAAAGAATTATGCCATTCTGCGCCGTTTTTCATTTTTTCTTGCTTTCGGGTCGACGGTATTATTGTCATTAATCATCTTTACGCCGCTTACAAACGTTTGGTTTGTCGGTATATCCGGTTTATCCGCTGATCTTGCTCAATTTTCTGTTTTTCCGGCGCAAATTATGCTTTTAATGCCGGCGCTTTCCGTATGGATATCTTTCCAGCGGGCATTTCTCGTCAGTAGAGAAAGAACATTGCCCATTACGCTTGCCACGGTTGTGGAAGTTATCGGAATTGTAAGTACAATGTTAATGGGAACCAAACTGCTATATGGTATAGGAGCGGTCGTTGCTTCTTTATCGCAGATTATCGGGCGCTTGTCTGCCGATCTTTATTTGTTATGGTCTATAAAATCGATATTTAAAATTGACGGCAAATTGCAATCTTAATGATGAATTTATAAATTATATCGATTGACAATAAAATTGACAAAGAATGAAAACCTTTAACTAAAAAATATCCGAACCGAGAAGAGAGGGCGTGATGCTTAATACTATTCAGGAAAAAATTAATGAGTTGGAAAATATTTTCGAGTCATTTTTAGACTTTTATCGTTTAAAAAGTATTCGATTATATATATATTCGCATGGAGAAATTAAGGAGATTTATCATGTCGGAGATAAAAGCGCTAATCGTGTTCTTAATACCGATAGCAATACGCTTGGTAAAATAGAAAAAAAAGTAACCGTTTTATCCGCGTCTCGTTCCAAACAAGTTAAAGAATTATTACAATATTTTAATTTGCAGTCTTTTTCCGTATTGAAAGTATCGGAATCAACAAAATTCTATCTCGGTCTGGTTTTTAACACAAAAAGAGTAACTGCTAAAAAGAAAAAAGAGTTGATAATCATTCGTGAAAATATTGAAAAATTAATGCAAAATTATCAAATGGCCAAGGATTTAAATGCCTATTCGCACAGATTGGAACAAGTTTTAAGTGAAATGAGCGCCTTGCATGATGTCTCACGAGCCATTGAATCCAGTGAAAATTTAGATACCTTGCTTAAATATATTTTGAAAAAAGCGAAGAAATTAATGAAGGTTGAATCAGCTTCCCTAATGCTGGCTTTGGAAGAAACGAATGAACTGGAGTTTAAGGTTGTTTTAGGCCCAAAATCGGAAGGCGTAAAGCCTTTTAGGCTACCTATCGGGCAGGGTATTTCCGGTTGGGTCGCCCTCCATGGAGAGCCCATTTTAATACCGGATGTATATGCCGATCCGCGTTTTGATCCTTCTTTCGATAAACGCAGCGGATACCGCACGCGCAGTATGCTTTGCGTACCCCTAATTTATGAATCAAAGGTAACCGGAGTGATGACCGTACTAAATAGGCTCGATATGGAGCCGTTTGGTGAAAGCGATAAAACGTTATTGATGACATTTGCCGCACAGGCCGCCCTCGCTATTGAAAACACAAAACTACTTATGGCCGCTTTGGAAAAAGAACGATTGGATCAGGAATTACGTATGGCTTCGGAAATACAAAATTTGCTTTTACCCGGGGAAATTCCTCTTAGAGATCAACTGGATATTGATGCAACATATATCCCCTGTAAAGAGATGAGCGGGGATTTTTATGATATAATTGTATTGGATGAAAACCGCACCGTATTTGTGGTGGCTGATGTTTCGGGTAAAGGAATTCCGGGCGCAATGGTCGTGTCTAATATGCAGGCCTCTTTGAAGGCTTATTTGAAGTATAGTTCTAATTTAATCGAATTGGTTACGCACTTGAATGAAGCCATTATGTTAAATACGACCTCCGATCGTTACATTACCTTTTTTATCGGCTTGTACGATAAGCGAGACGATACCTTCCAATATATCAATGCCGGTCATAATCCGCCGCTGTTGATCGGTGGAAACAATAATTTAAAAGAGTTGAATGTGGGCGGTATATTTATCGGTTCGCTGCCTTGGGAATATGAAATGGATATGGTAAAGTTGGAAAAAGGCGATCTGCTTACATTGTACACGGATGGTCTTGTCGAGGCCATGAACGAACGTGAAGAAGAATTTGAGAAAGAACGGCTTACGCAAGTCTTGAGGAATAATAAAAATAAACCGTCGACTGATATATTAAATTCGATTATCGTCAGCGTTAAAGAATTTGCCGGAGCGACCGATTTTGAAGATGATTTTACGGTCATGGTTATAAAAAGAATTTAAATTCTCGGTAACAATAAATAATAGAAAAATTGAACCGAATTTTAAATTGAGAACATAGTTTTACAAATTGATTAATGTTGAATTACGCAAATAGAAAAACAGATTAAAACCGTCTCCTTAAAAATGGGGACTATAGGGGTTGTCCGGTTTTCATTATTCAATAATTCCGATATTTATCACAACCTCCTTACCTCTTTCTGTATGGGGGTAATTAATTTTATATTTTGCAAAACAGATGGAATAATCGTAAACTTTGAAATTTCGATACCATTAATTATAATACTCTATCAGAATAATAATAGGTTAGCTACTCAAAGTGCAAAAGAAGCAATTTTCTATATTAAATCGAAAAAATTAAAATCGATAAATATAGAAAATTAGCAATAAGTATAATGTGTTAAGCATTTTCTTCTGAATTGAAAAGATAAATATTTTATGTCAAAAAATTCCGAACTATTGTATAAAATTAGCGATCTCACTTTTGCCGTATCCGGAAAAATCATCTTAAAAAAAATAAATTTTAATCTAAAAAAAAATGATTATCTTGCAATTATAGGACCGAACGGGGCCGGCAAAACCACACTTCTTAAATGTCTTGTCGGTATCTATCCCTGCCATCGCAAACAGATAGCGTTTAATACAGTTCCTCTTGCCGATATCAAGCGTAAAGAATTGGCTCAAAAAGTGGCCTATGTGCCGCAAAACGACGGGCGCCGTTTGCCTTTTACGGTTAGCGAATTCGTTATGCTGGCGCGTTATCCTCATCTCAGTCCGTTTACCTCCTATTCCGCGACAGATAAGGCTATTGTTTATGAAGCCTTGGAAGCCGTAGGAATTAGCCGTCTGCATAATCGTCGTTTAATCACTTTAAGCGGAGGAGAGCGGCAGATGGTATTAATTGCGGCCGCATTGGCGCAGCAAGCCCAAGTCATTCTTTTTGACGAGCCGACGGCTTTCCTTGATCCGAAATATGAATCGGCAATTTACGAAATTATAGATAAAATACATGCGGACGGAAAAACAATAGTTATGGTTACCCACGATATTAACGCCGCTATTTTACGCAGTACGAGAGTGCTTATTTTGAAAGAGGGGAAGTCTGTTTTTGACGGCAGCCCGCAATTCATAACAGCAAGCGATATTTTGGATAGGGTTTATGAAAAATCATTTGCCTTTATTAAGCATCCTAATAGCGGAAAAATGATTGTGGTTTCGGGAGCATTGGCATGAAGGATAGAAAAAAAAGAAACGCTTTGATTGCCTTGTCATTTTTTTCATTGACAGCGGTTGTTATTGCGCCGTTTATCGGTATGGAAACAATTTCGATAAGTTCGCTAATTCATCCTATAAAAGGGAGTATGGATAGTGAAATATTCTGGAGAATTCGAATACCGCGCATAGGCGCCTCTTTTTTAGCCGGGGCAGCTTTGGCAATCAGCGGTATGGTTTTTCAGTCCATGTTTCATAATCCTTTGGCTACGCCTTTTACGCTCGGCGTTTCCAGCGGAGCCGCATTCGGAGCCGCTTTGTTTATTAAAATCGGAATAATTTTTTCTTTGTTCGGTGTATTCGGGCAAACTATTGGAGCATTTTTGGGAGCATTGGTTTCCATTTTTATCGTATATGGATTGTCACGCCTGAAAAAAGGATTTTCCATTTCAACTATGCTGCTTGCCGGAGTGGCCGTCAATTTTTTCTTTTCCAGTTTAATCTTATTTTTGCAGTATATCAGCGATTTTAATCGTTCTTATCAAATTATTCGTTGGTTGATGGGCGGTTTTGAAATTGCCGGATATTCTCCGGTAATAAAAATATTACCCTTTACGATTCTTGGAAGTTTGGTAGTTTTCTTTTATATTTCGGAGTTGAATTTATTGGTTTTGGGAGAGGATATTGCCTTAAGTCGCGGCGTTGAAGTAAAAAAAGTAAAAACCGTTTTGTTTTTCGCTGTATCGTTAATGATAGCCGGCGTTATTTCGGTAATAGGCCCGATAGGATTTGTTGGAATGATGGTTCCGCATATCGTTCGTCTTCTAATAGGCGAAGATCATCGTTACTTGAGTTTCGGCAGCTTCATATTCGGCGGGGCTTTTCTGGTATTTTGCGATACGATTGCCCGTACGCTAATTGCACCGTCTGAAATCCCGGTCGGTGTAATCACAGCCTTTCTCGGCGGCCCGTTTTTTATTTGGCTGCTAATGCTTGGAGACGGCGATAAAAGCCTTTTTCATTAAGAACAATTTCAAAAAATGCAGTGAGATGCGTTAAGAATTAAAGCGAGAATTTTTAAAGTAAATTATGACGACTAATTTTTAATTTTAAAAACCATTGAATAAATGGAACGGAATAATATGAATAAAAAAAGCGGAAATATTGTATCTATCATCTTGGCAGCCGGAAAAGGGACGCGTATGAAGGTTGCAGACATGGCAAAAGTGTGTTTTACGGTAGAAGGAAAAGCGGTTATAAAAAGAGCGCTTGAAACCTATAAAAATGCGGGAATCAATTCGCATTTTATCGTTGTCGGAAATCTTGCAGAACAAGTTATGCAGGCTGCACAGGGTATAGATACGAATAATTTTTTCTGTTTTCAACAAAGGCAGTTAGGAACGGGAAATGCGGCAAAAGCCGCGGCAAAACTGTTGGAAGCGATGAAATACGAGGGTGATGTTCTGATTGTAGCCGGGGATAAAGTTATTGAAAATGATATTTTAGAAAAACTGATAAGCGAATTTTATGCGCAAAATAATGATATGGCTTTTCTCGTCGGGAGTGTGATCGATAATCCTGCGTCGGGTAGAATTGTTTATTCAAATGATAAAAAACCGATTGGGAATATTGAAGTATTCGATATTGCAAAGTGCCGTTTACTGCACGAATTAAGGCAAAATACTTTTAGCCGTCCGCTTTCCGCAGCCGACGCGGAAAAGATTGTGCGAAAATACTTTACGTCATCCAAGAAGGCGGAACTATCAATCGGCATCGTATGGGATATGATCAAAGACGGACAATCCATAAACGCTGAAATATTAGCGGATTATTTTACGGAAGATGATTATTATCTTAATGTTGCCGGACAAAAATTACATCCGCAAGAAGTGCGGACGGATCATGCAAATCTTTCCGTCTATTTAATCAAAAGCGGCGCCCTGTTTTATGCTCTGAATAAATTAAACAGGGATAACGCCCAGCATGAAGAGTATTTAACCGATATTATTGAAATTTTGGCGAAAAAGGGATACAATCTTAAAGCGATTCAAGTTGAGTATAAAGAACAGGTATTGGCATTTAATACACCGCAAGAACTCGAAACGATTCGTCGTTATTACATGTCACGAAAAAGCGGACGCGAAAAACAAGCGGACGTTCATTTCCGAATGACAAAATATTGGCTGAAAGATTTTAAGACAAAAAATTCAAAAGTAATGAAAATACTCCATAGTATTTATGGCGAAGACCCGGAACTTGTAGAGTATAAACGTAAAAAAATTATAACTTTATTGGAAAATTATCTGGAGCGTTACGGCAATGAAAACGTGTTGATAAGCAGAGCGCCCGGTCGCTTAAACATTATGGGACGTCATATTGATCATCAGGGTGGATTTAGCAATATGATGGCTGTAGACCGCGATGTTTTTTGTATTGTAGGGGAGAGAAACGATCGGCAAATCAATATCAGTAATCTTGACTCTAAGCGTTTTCCGGATCGCACAATTGATATAGACGCGTTGTCTGCCGCTTATGAGGGAAGTTGGATTGGTTTTATTAACGGTGATTTTGTGTCGGAAGAAAACAGGGAAGCAAAAGGAGATTGGTCTCAATATATAAAAGCGATTGCCGCCTGGGTAAACGTTATGTATCCCCATAAAAAGTTAAGAGGTATGAATTTAATGACGGCGGGTGATATACCGATCGCCGCCGGGTTGAGTTCCTCTTCGGCTTTGCTTGTTTCTGTGGCGGAAAGTATCTGTGTAATAAATAATATAAAATTATCCTCGGAAGATTTTGTGTCCATGTGCGCCGAGGCGGAATGGTATGTGGGGACGCGCGGCGGTTCGGGAGATCATGCGGCCATGAAATTCTGTAAAAGCGGAAAAGTGGCTCAAATGAGTTTTTTCCCCAATAAACACATAAAAGATCTTCCCTCCTTTAAAGATCATTATTTTGTGATTTGTAATTCAAAAATCAGCGCGAGAAAAACAGTAGGAGCAAAAGATATTTTTAATCATCGCGTCGCTTGTTACCATATAGGAAGAGAACTCTTTAAAAAACAGAATCCACAATATGCCCGCAAAATTACCCATCTGCGAGATATTAATGTCGTGAATTTAAATATTAGTGATAAACAATTGTTGGAATTGTTGAAAAAATTACCCATAACTATGACGCGACAAGAAATTTTAGAAAATTTATCTAAGGATATAGCCGCTAAATATTTACAGTCTCATTCGGATTCTTTAAATGATTATCCCATACGCAATGTAGTAATTTACGGTCTTGCAGAGATTGAGCGCAGCCGCAATGCCTGCAACTTATTAGAAAAAAACGATGCGGCGGAGTTCGGTCGTTGGATGAATATATCGCACGACGGCGACCGCGTGACCATTAACGATAAGGAAAAGTTTTCCATCGAATATACGGATAAAGAACTGGATGACTTAATAAAAGGCGAGAGCATAAGTTTGCATGAGATTCCCGGTTCTTATGGTTGCAGCGCAGCGCCCATTGATAAAATGGTTGATATTGCTATATCCGTTAAAGGAGTAAAAGGCGCACAGATTGCCGGAGCGGGTTTGGGTGGCTGTATAATGGCGCTTGTAAAAAAAGATGCGTATAATAGATTGAAAGAAAAATTGGAAGAGGAGTATTATAAACCGCGGATGTTGGAACCGGAAATTTTTATTTGTCATCCCACGCAAGGCAGCGGCGTTTTAAAATTATCCGAACAGCGATAGAACGGCGCTATTCGGATAAATTTTAATTGCGTTAGTCTGTGATTTTATCAAAGCTTTTTTCATACTGCGTCATAGCTCTAAAGCTCATACCCATATTGGAAAAACCGCCGTCGTGAAAAAGATTTTGCATGGTTACTTTTTTAGTTAAATCGGAAAAAAGCGTAACCGCATAATTTGCGCATTCTTCGGCGGTAGCGTTGCCGAGCGGCGACATCCTGTTAGAAAAATCAAGCAGTTTATCTAAGCCTTTAACGCCGCTTCCGGCGGTTGTAATCGTAGGCGATTGGGAAATAGTATTAACGCGAACCTTCTTTTCCCGTCCGTAAATATAGCCGAAACTGCGAGCGATGGATTCCAATAAAGCCTTGGCGTCGGCCATATCGTTATAGCCGTAAAGCGTTCTTTGAGCGGCGACGTAAGAAAGAGCCACGACCGAACCCCATTCGTTTATCGCGTCCAATTTAAAAGCGCTTTGTAAAACCTTATGAAATGATATAGCGGATATATCGAGCGTTTTTTTTAGAAACTCATAATTAAGATCGCTGTATGGCCTTTTTTTACGCACATTGGGCGACATGGCGACAGAGTGTAAAATAAAATCAATTTTTTCGCCAAAATGTTCCACCGTTTTTTGTAACAGATTTTCAAGATCGTCCACATTTGTAGCGTCGGCTGGAATGACGATAGAGTGCGTTTTTTTAGCCAATTCGTTAATGCTGCCCATTCTTATGGATACCGGCGTATTGGTTAATACAAATTCGGCTCCATGTTCATAGGCTTTTTCGGCTGTTTTCCAGGCGATTGACATATCATTTAAAGCCCCGAAGATCAGGCCTTTTTTACCTTCCAAAAGTTTACAATTCACAACATTAACCTTTCTGTTTGTTTTAATGCATCGCGCCAAATATATTTTAAAAACCTCGTATTGCCAAATTAATCTTAATAAATTGAATGTCATCTGTATTTCTCGTTGCTATTTTTCCGCTTTCACATTTAAAGTATTTTTGTCTATATTTGACTTTAAATCGGCAATTTGCTTCGATTTATTCATTAAGTATTTCTCGGAATTCGGAATTATTTGCGGTTTAAATTCATTATCTAAAAGAAAATTGTATTTGTTGGTATAGATAAACTTTTTAACGCGATATGGTTTGAATGATAAATAATCATACGCTAAATTATATTAATTAATTGGGAGGTGTAGATGCGCCGAAGCTTAGTATTATTTTTTTTATTATCTGCAGCTAATGTCGGTATTTTAAAAGCGAACAATGTTCAGGAATATATTAGAACAACTTGTGAATCATTGATGGAAAATAGACCGATTTTCATTGACGGCGCCAAAATTTTCTCAACGGCTGTATTACCGACATTTTATATGAACAAAGGTTTTACGCGTGCTTGGTTAGATACTAAAAATATTGAAGACGCCTTAACGGCCTTAAAGGAATCGGAGAATGACGGTTTAAATCCCGAAGATTATCACTATAGCATGTTGAAGAAATTCTGGGATAATTATACGGAAAAAAGTGCCATTGAAAAAGCAAAATTTGATATTCTTTTAACGGACGCCGGAATTTTATATGCTCACCATTTGATTTTGGGGAAAGTTAATCCCGAAAATTTGGATGCTCAGTGGAATTATAATCCGCGACAAATAAATATGAATCCCGTTCAATTGATTCAACAGGCGCTGACCGAGAAAGAAATCCTCCGCTTTATAAAAAATATCAGACCGCAAAACCGTTATTACAAAAACCTTGTTAACGCTTTAAAAAAATATAAGGAAATCGCTAAAAAAGGCGGTTGGCCGATAATTCCCTCGGGGAAAATAATTAAACCCGGCGATGAAGATTCTCGTATTCCCATAATACGCGAACGTTTAAAAATAACTGGGGATCTTTCTTTAGACAATGGACAAAATAATAATAAAGCCGATACACTATTTGTTGAAGCTGTTAAACAATTTCAACTGCGTCACGGTTTGAGCGATGATGGAAAAATAGGAAAAGGCACCTTGTCAGCTATGAATGTGCCTGTGCAAAAGCGAATTGATCAAATTCGCGTAAATTTGGAGCGCTCTCGCTGGGTATTCGGTAATCTGTCTAATAAATTCGTAATCGTCAATATCGCTTCGTTTAAATTATGGTATATGAAAAACAATGAAATAGCTTTTCAAACGAATGTAGTAGTAGGGAAACAATTTCATGAAACACCTGTTTTTAAAGATTTGATTCGTTATATTGTTATTAATCCCACATGGACTGTTCCACACTCAATTATAAAGGATGAGATGTTTCACAAAATAAAAAGAGATTACCATTATCTTGCCAAACGCAACTATTCTTTAGTCGATTATAGCGGTAATGTAGTTGATGCGTCAAAGATTGACTGGGCAAATATGACTCTTTCCAAATTCAAATGGATGGTTCGTCAGGAACCCGGTCCGACTAATGCTTTAGGACGCATAAAATTTATGTTTCCCAATAAATATGCTATATACTTGCATGATACGCCGTCCAAATCGTTGTTTAGCAGAAACACAAGGGATTTCAGCCATGGCTGTGTGCGCGTACAAATTCCCATAGATCTATCCGTCGTTTTGTTAAACGATCCGCAAAAATGGTCCAAAGAAGCTATTAACAATATTATCAAATCAAAAAAGACGACCAGTGTCAAACTGAAAAAACCCGTGCCCGTCTTGATTTTATATTGGACGGCGCTGTTTAGGAAGGGTTTGATGTTCTTTAGTAAAGATGTATATAATAGAGACGCGAGGGTCTTAATGGCTTTGGATTCCACATCAATTGATGACACGAGAAGAGCCTATTCCGAGGATGTCAAACTAAGATGAAAAAGGGATTATTTTTTATAGTATTGTTTTCACTTTATTTATTTGCGGGAGAAAGCTACCATAAACGCCAGCTTAACTTTTTTGCGACGATAAACGGTTATACGGTAAATTTTGATCTAATTACGATTTTTCTGTTAAGGGGTGAAGAGATAACTATTAAAACCGAACAAAGTGCTGAACACTATAAAATATTGTCTTTCAAAAGGACGTTTAAAACGATTAGCGAAAACGAATGGAAATATAAGCCTGATCCTGTGTCGGATATGGGATATATAATTTTAAAAAATGCTAATGAACAGATGAAAATTCAATATATGTTATTGACGCCGCTTACAAGAGTAAAAAACGGATGGATCAACGGTTATCATATCGGGCGTTATCCGAAAAAAGCCTTGCGAGGAAATAAATTGTATAATAAACCCCGTGGCTTAATCGAGGTAAATTCGAAAAATAAAAATATGCTATTAACGCCACATTTCAAGCTAAGTCAATTTTTATGCAAACAGGTTGCCTCTTATCCGAAATATATTGTCTTACGCGAAGCTATTTTATATAAATTGGAATATATATTAGAGGCCTTAAATCGGTTCGGCTATGCGGCAAACACTTTTTATGTAATGAGCGGATACCGAACGCCATATTACAATAAAAAAATCGGTAATGTAAAATACAGTAGACATGTTTACGGCGATGCGGCCGATATTTTTGTGGATACAAACCATGATCAAAATATGGATGATTTGAATAGAGACGGTAAAATTAATTTTGACGACGTGAAAGTTTTAATCAATATCGTTGAAAAAATGGCCGAACAAAAAAAATACGAAAGCTATATCGGGGGACTGGGGCGCTACCATCAAAATCGTTCGCATCCAGGATTTATCCACACCGATGTGCGCGGGTATAAGGCCCGATGGTAAAACAATTGCGTTTATGATAATATCGATTTAATTTAATATACAGGAAATATAATTCTCCATAGGTATAGTTTTAAAAAGTAATCGCAGAGCATTACAATATTCATATACAGAAAAAATAAACGTAAATTATGGTTCAATTAAAAACATCGTTACCCGAAAAATATCATTCTTTTCAGGAATTGGATTTAATCCATAAACATGTAGACGAGCTGTTTCTTCATCATCAAGCCTATTTAATGGCGGATGATCTGGAAAACGCTATGCTTGCTTTCGAAAAGATTT
>CAYRJN010000106.1:0-13499 GCA_964424545.1 uncultured Calditrichaceae bacterium | reverse complement strand
AGAGATATAGAATATACAAAAAACTACAAAACTTAACTGACTAAGTAGAATTAATCATTCTCATTATTTATACGTACATTTTTTTTATCCTTAAGAAGAAAAATAGATTATTTTACCATTCCCGAAAAACCCATAAATGCCATAGCCAGTATTCCGGCTACAATTAAAGCGAGAGGGGACCCTTTAAATACTTCCGGTATTTTACGATTATCAAGCGCTTCACGTATTCCGGCAAACAGAATTAAAGCCAAACCAAAGCCTACAGCCGATGAGAAGGAGAATACCACAGTATTAATAAAATTAAACTTTGATTGCACCGCAAGAATAGAAATTCCGAGTATAGCGCAATTTGTTGTAATCAACGGTAAAAATATTCCAAGCGCTTTGTATAGTTCCGGCGCTACTTTTTTCATAACAATCTCTACAAACTGCACCAACGAAGCAATTACAAGAATAAATACGATGGTCTGTAAGTAAGTCATTTTGATCGGAACGAGAATATAATATTGGACTATATAGGTAATGGAGCCCGCTAAAGTTAATACAAATACGACAGCCATAGACATCCCCATGGCCGTATCAATTTTTTTAGAGACGCCAAGATAAGGACAAATACCGAGAAATTTTGTAAATACAACATTATTGACAAAAATCGCGCCAACTATCATTAATGCCAGTTCAGCCATTATTATTTCCCTCCCTGTAACGCTTTACTGATCTTATTCATACCAACCAGCATAAATCCTAATGTAATAAAAGCGCCTGGCGCTAGGACAAAAACCAATATTGTCGGAGTTGCTGCCGGCAATAATTTATATCCTAGAATAGCGCCGCTCCCTAAAATTTCGCGAATCGAACCGAGAATGAATAACGTAAATGTAAAACCAAGCCCCATCAGCAAGCCGTCCCAAAAAGAATCTATTACGCTGTTCTTTGAAGCAAAGGCTTCTGCGCGGCCAAGGATGATACAATTCACTACTATCAAAGGAATGAATAAGCCAAGCGTTTTATGCAAATCATATAGCGTCGCTTGCAAGCTCATATCCACAATGGTTACAAAGGTTGCTATTACAACGATAAAAGCGGGTATTCTAACCTTAGACGGAATAACATTTTTTAATAAAGCAATAACAACATTAGATCCGACTAAAACAAAAGTGGTACTAAGCCCCATTCCCAAGCCATTTTCCGCTGAAGTAGTTGTCGCTAAAGTGGGACACATTCCTAAGAGTAATGCCGTAACAGGATTTTCTATAAAGAAAGCTTTTTTTGATTTTTCTATTAAATTCATCATTGTTTATTACCCTCCATCAGCGTATTATCTGCTTTTAAAGCGCGTAAAATCCCAGCCGTAAATGCACGGGAAGAAATTGTCGCCGCCGTAATAGCGTCAATATCGCCTCCGTCTTTTTTTACCTGCCATTTTGTATTATCTAATGATTTCCCCCTAAACTGTGATTTAAAGCCCTCTTCGGTCATTTTACTGCCAAGGCCCGGCGTTTCTTTGTGCTCCAAAACATACGTATCGATAATTTTACCTTCTTTATCTATACCTACCATCACAGGGAACTCGCCGCTAAAACCATTAGGCGCCAAAGCGATAACGGCATAACCGACGATCGAACCGTCTTCAGCCTTCGCAGGGTAATATTTTATAGGCGAAGCGTCTATTTCCATGCTTTTTGCTTCTGTAGGTACGGTATATTTCGGCAGCCCCTTTAAAACAAGCTGTATAGCTTTTCTTACTTCTTGCTTTTTATTATATTCTATTGGCGCTTGTGTTATTTGATTAACATACGCCAGCAGCATTGCGGAAAATGCTGCGATCATAACCAAGACAAGCACAACCTTTACTGCAGATTCATCTTTAGCCATTTTTTACTACTCCAAATTTTTTATCGGGGAAATAACGATCCAACAAAGGAACGACGGCATTCATTAATAAAATTGCAAAGGAGACGCCTTCGGGATAGCTGCCGAACAACCGAATAAGAACGGTAAAAAAACCGCAGCCGAAACCGAATAACAGCTTACCTTTAAATGAAAACGGAGAGGTAACCATATCCGTAGCCATATACAGGGCGCCAAGGAACAATCCGCCCGTAAATAAATGAAAAACGGGACTGGCATACTTTGTCGGATCGACCAGCCAGAATATTCCGGTTAAAACAAATACAGTTCCAATAAATAGTACCGGAATTTCCCATGTAATATATTTTTTTATAAATAAATACAACGCACCCATCAATAAGGCAATGGCGCTTATTTCGCCAAGAGAACCGCCGACGTCTCCCATCGCCAGATTCATTATATTTAATTTTGAAATTGCTCCCACGCCTTCCGTTTTTAATATTCCCAAGGGCGTCGCCCCCGTAACGGCATCCGAAAACGCTCCAGGTTCAGGCCATGATGTCATTGCCACTGGAAAAGATATTAATAAAAATACGCGAGCGACAAGCGCCGGATTAAAAATATTCTGTCCCAAACCGCCAAACACCTGTTTACCGAGAACGATGGCAACCAAAGCGCCTATAAAAAGCATCCACCAAGGAGAGTTCGCCGGCAAATTCATCGCCAAAAGAACGCCGGTTAACAAAGCGCTACCGTCAAAAGCATCAATATTATCATTAAACATTTTAGCGATCAACCATTCAATTCCAACCGTAAACAAAGAGGTCAGTACAACCGTACGGATAACGCTCCAACCGAAAAACCAATAAGCCACGGCAATGGCAGGAATAAGTGACAGGGTTACGGTATACATTATTTTTTTTGTCGAATCCGTTAACCTTCCGTGAGGCGACGAATCAAGAATAAGCAAATGTTTATTTTCCACTTTACTTCTCTCTTCTAATTATATTTTTGCCAATTCGCATCCATTCAACTAATCTTCTGTCGGCAGGACAAACATAGGAACAACTGCCGCATTCA
The DNA here is from genome assembly GCA_964424545.1 of uncultured Calditrichaceae bacterium. Taxonomy (GTDB): domain Bacteria; phylum Calditrichota; class Calditrichia; order Calditrichales; family Calditrichaceae; genus JAUVIB01. The sequence continues at coordinate 10,568 of CAYRJN010000106.1, read as the reverse complement.
ATACAATCTAAAATATCATCCTTTGCTTTCGTATCGATATTATTCGCCTGAATAATTTCCGTAAGCTGGGCAACAGCGAGACCCATCGGGCAGGCTGCAATACAATTTCCGCAACGAATACAGGGATTCTCCTCGCGCTCTTCATAAGCCGTCTCATCAAAAAAGAGCAAGGCCGAAGTCGTTTTTCCGATGGGACTCTCCAAAGAAAGCGCCGTTCTGCCCATCATAGGACCGCCGCCGATTAATAAGCGTATTTTTTCGGCGTCAATTCCATGTGCTCCAATAAGATGCGATACCGGAGTTCCCATGGGATAGACGATATTAAACGGTTTTTCCACCAGATTCCCGGATACCGTTGTAACGCGCTCCGTTAAAGGCTTTCCATAATAAAAAGCGTCATGAATAGCGACAACAGTGGCCACATTTTGCACCACCACCCCAACATCCATCGGTAGTCCTTTGCTGGGCACTTCTCTGCCGGTGATCGCTTGAATTAACTGCTTCTCACCGCCCTGCGGGTATTTTACCTGTAAAGCTTGAACCGTAATATTTTTATATTCCGATGCGGCCGTTGTCATATTTTCAATCGCATCGGGCTTATTGCTTTCGATGCCGATTGTTACGGGAATATCATCAAACAGTCTTTGCAAAATACGAATACCTTTAATCATTTCCGAACTTTTTTCGAGCATTAAGCGGTGATCGGACGTGATATAGGGCTCGCATTCCGCGCCGTTGATTATCAATTGATCGATGGGTTTCTCCGGCGGCGGGGATAGCTTTACGTGGGTAGGGAATCCCGCTCCGCCCATACCGACAATTCCGGCATCGTCTATCTTCTTTTTAATTTCGTCCTTTGCCAAACCTTCGACATTCACTTCGTTTGCAACATCAGCATCCAATATCTCTTTAAAATCACCTCCGATATTTTCCGGTTTTATGATAACACAATCTGAAATTTGGCCGCCGAGAAGAGGCATTCTTACGATTTTTTGCACCACGCCGTCTAAGGGAGTATGTACGTTCGACGATACAAAGCCGGTGGATTTCGCCAGCAGATCGCCGCGTCTTACGGCTGCGCGACGTTCGACAACTATTTCCGTAGGCCTTCCTATATGTTGATTAACCGGTATTATTAATTGAGCCGGTATGGTACCGTAACCAATCGGTTCATTAGCAGAACGTTTCTCGTCCGGCGGATGAATACCGCCACGGTTAAACGTTTTCAGTAGCGACATATACCCGCCCTCCCATCACTTGAATTGCATCCGTAGGACATACATCTACACACTTTTCGCATTGCGTACATTTATCATAATCTATCTTTGCAAGGAAATTATTGACATGAATTGCATCGTCTTCGCAGACTTTTTCACACTTCATACATCCGATACAAGCTACATTACAGGCTTTTTTGGCCATAGCTCCGTTATCGGTATTAAAGCACGTAACCGTAACTCTTTTATCCACCGGGCGCATATGAAGAATATGCTTTGGACAAGCGTCGATACATAAAGTACATCCCGTGCATTTTTCTTCATCAATAACCACAATACCGTTTTCAATTTTCATGGCGTCAAAGGGGCAGGTCGTCACACAACTGCCCAAACCGAGGCAAGCAAAAGCGCAGGCTTTGTTGGCGTCGGCAATTAAAGTGTATGCCCAACAATCTTCAATACCATGGTACTCTGCAATACGCTTTGTATTTGCATCGGTTCCGTTACACATCAGGGAGGAAACCATTTTAACGCCGCTTCCGCTCTCAACGCCGAGAAATTCCGCAATTTCGAACATCGCTTCATCCGTGGCAACAGGACAGGGTGTTTCAAGGCTCATCTTATGAACCGCATTTTCAGCATAAGCCTGGCATCCGGCAAATCCGCATGCACCGCAATTGGCATTTGGCAGCATTTCAACTACTTTTTCAATACGCGGGTCTTCATCCACATGAAATTTCTTTGATGCCAGAAACAATCCTGCCGATGAGATTAGCGCGAATCCACCCAGAATCAAGCCGGGTAATAATATTTCAAACATTCACTCCCCCATCGAGATAGAGTTTCATCTTAGTTAATTACCTTTACGTTAATGTGATACTTTTTCTTTGCAATATTATTATCGAACAAACGAATTATACCGAAAGCAATAGCCGTTGCGGCAAATGCGCTTAAAAATTGAATGACTTCGTTGGCAATGTGCAGAATATCTTTTACGAATATTATCCCGCCGATAAAAAACAGAATCGGCACAATATACAATAGAAAGGAAGTTTGAATAACTTTATCATACTCAAACTTTATTTTTTGCCCCTTTTGAATGTCGCCGGGAGCATCCTTACGGTCTAAAGTAATAAATTTTTGATTGCAAATATTATTTAACCCGCACGATTTACAGCCTTCGCCACTCATCATTGATACCGTAAACGATTTCCGATTGACTTCGGCAACTACGCCTTCCACACATTCTTCATTTATTTTAGCGCTATCCATAAAATTCCGTCTTAATATTGGCAATGCATTGCAAATAATCTGATTATCTGTAAATCATTACGTAAGATAGCAAAAGAATTGATATTATTCAAAAAAAATAACTGCTAAATTAGAGAAGAATTAAGGAAGATTTGATAAAAACAGGTTTGTTTAAATAATTTTTGTAAAATAAAAGTAAATAATTATATAAATACAATCGATAGCAAATATTTTCCGATCAGGCAATTCCGAATACCAAAATCAACATAGAGCTCATCATATATATTGAAGCGTACTTAAATAATCCGAAATTAACGGCGTCGGAAGGTTTGAATATGCTCATAAAAGCCAGTCCCACAATACCGATTGTCATAACAATCAATAAACGGATATATCCCCAAGAGAGACCGAGCGCAACGGCGCCCAAACCAATGGATAACGCAGCGCCGAGACTTGACAAAGCAATAATAATCCGCGTTCTGCGATATCCGTAAACGGAAGGAAAAGTCGGAACGGCGGCCCGAGAATAATCATCATGATACTTCATGCTGAAAGTTAAAATATGCGTAGGAATCCATAATAAGATGGAAACGGCCAGCAAAACGCCGATATAATCAATCTCGCCAAGGCCGAGAACGCGTCCGGCAAGAATGGGCATCCCGCCTGAAATGCCCCCCCAAACAATAGACCATGCGGTTTTTCGTTTTAACCAAATCGTATAAACAACCACATCAAGAAACAATCCCACAAAGACAACCCAACCGTACAATATTGACAGAGAAAAAGCCCAGAATAACCCGAGAAAAGAAACAATTAGACCGAGAATCAGAGCCTCTTTCACGGAAATTTCACCTGTGGCAAGGGGCCGCTTTTTGGTTCTATTCATCATTTGATCGATATCGGAATCATAAACCATGTTTAAAATCGTACTGCCGCCGACCGTCAGGAAAAGACTTCCCAGTAAGCCTGCAATAATATATAAATTAAATACGGGACATTTGGCGGTCATAAAACCGGTAAGACCTGTAAGCAGCAACAATCCGGTTTGCAAACTTTTTATAAGCGGCCAATATAACTTAAATTTCCTTGATAATAAAGCAATCATTTTATTTTCTCTGTATATTTCCAAAAATAACGTTCAAATGCCAAGGAATTATTCCATAGCACAAAAAAATCATTCCCCGCAAACGAGGAATGATTTATAATTTAAGCGATATACTATTTCTCGCTTCCTTTTTGGGTGTCGTCCCTTTCAACGGCCTTCGGCGCAACATCACGTGCGCAGCGGAATCCGAAATACATGCTGTAAAAATCGGGTCCTGCGCTGTTGCGCGCCCAAACAAAAAGATTATATTCATAATTCGTATGGCTGCCGCCGCGTAAATAACGATAATGAATATCGGGATAATCATCGCCGCACCACTGCCAGACATTCCCTGCCATGTCATATAATCCGTAAGGGCTCCTGTTATCCTTTGTCTCGAAACCCTCGTAAGTTTTGCCGTTATAAAAACCAACCGGCGTTGTTGTCGTTCTTTTACCGAATATTTTATCAATCAAAGTGCGGCTGCTGGCATAGTTGGCAATATTGGGTGATATTTCTTCACCCCAAGGAAAAGTACGGGTATCCGTGCCACGCGCCGCTTTTTCCCATTCGTTCTCGCTCGGTAAACGCCAGCCGTAAAATTGGGCATAGGCATTGGCGCCGAACCAGGTAACAAACGTAACGGGATGATTTTCGAAGCCTTTTACGACTCCGAATTTTTTTCCGTCAAAAGTAATCCGTATGCCAGGCTCCTTTAAATTCATATAGAGCTTATCGCCGGCGGTAATTTTAAATTCATGCTTGAAGCCGTCAAAAGGATCGCCCGGATAATAACCGCAAATCGTATCGGCGGCAATCTTGATGGCGCCTTTGACCAACGCTTCATTTAAAAAACGTGCATATTGTTCGTTCGTTACGTCGGTCACCATGATTTCGTATGGTTTTTCAATCATAGTTTCATGACGATGCTGTCCTTTCAAGAAGTTGCCTGCAGGAATTTCCACCCATGCCTCGGTATTGACGCCGGTATCAATATAGGGTGTTTCGGCCGTTTGCGGCGCCTTATCGGAAGAACAAGAGACCATGCTTAAAAGCAAGAAAGATGATAGAATTAATCCAATCTTTTTCATTTTTCTACCTCCTGTTCTACATTTACATCTTTTATAGGCTTAGCGGGATAAATACGCTTTACATCCAGCTCCGGATCGGCCGCTTCTTTCTTCCATAAGCCGTCTTGCTTAAACAGATCAAATAGACGCCAGCCGAGAAATATTGCCAATGATACCAAAATAAGCCCCAAACCGAAATCCATTAACAGCATTGTTCCGTTTACAACAGGCGCTTCCATATATTCCGTTACAAAAAGCCGTTTTATGGAAAAAACTGTCGCCGAAGCAAATGCAATATCAGAACAAATTATCAAAATCCAACCGAACCATTTCCTCGCTTTACCTTTTAATCCGGAAATATCCGCATAATACATCAATATGATCGTTGCAATAAGCGCGGCCAGAATATGCCAGTGCCCCGTTAAGGTTATGCGTTCTTCGCGCGCCGGCCATACTCTGAAAATCTTATCCAGCTTAATAGCCATAAAGATACCCACGCCGCTCACCGTAAAATTCATAAACACCATTTGCCATCCGGTTCCGAATTTTAGGGGATCTTGAAAAAGCGCTTTGAATTTTTGGAAAAGAGTCGGATTCTCTATCCCCCAATCTTCAATACCTTCATGTATTAATTTTTTCCAAGAAAAAACTACATAGAGCAGAGCGGCAAACATAACGCCGACCGATCCGAAATAGATTATCGTATGCGCCCAGGGAATCCAAACGATAGCCAGTGCGCCCGTGGTTAAAACGATAGACCCGAATATCATAAAATACATGGCCCATTTATGTAAAACGCCCTTAAAATCCAACCATCGTCCGACAATCAACGTGATGGCGACAGCTACAAGAGACAGCATAATATGCAAATGTCCGATTATAGCATGTTGTAAATGCGTTTTATGTGGAAAACGAATTAAATTTTCCGCCAAAAAGGTTTCATGACCGTTTTTCCAATACGACCCCGTAACGGCTCCCCAAATGGAAGAGGTTAACGTTAAAACGGCCATTGTAAAAAAGGCGACGCGCTCCAAATCCAAGCCGGATTTTGTATGCGCATAATCGCTGTCCGGCGCAAGATAATACTCTTCACGCCACGGCCACAAAGCGACAGCGAGCGATATACCGGCATAAAAAATCAAAGATTGACCAACAAGAAATAAGCCATGAAATATATACTCATGACCAAAATAACCGAACCATAAACCGAAAATCATAGCCATTAAATACCCAACGGTAATAGTGGCGTTAATATTAACCTGTTGATGTTTTTTCATTGGCACCATAGAAGTAATAAAATAAACCTCTATGGCCAAAACGGCCATAGCAATAGTATGATAAAGCATAATGATGCGGCCTTCACGCTGCCAATGATGTAAATCCATACCAAGCAGCTTAACCGTCAAATCGCGAACGCCCCACTCTACCATCGGCCCGGAAAGCGTTCCCCAAATAGCCGTTACCAAAGCTATCATAGAAATGGCCACCATGGTTAGGCCTTTTGTAGAACGGAATAGATAGACGAACCTATTCTCTTTTTCCATTATTTTTCTCTCTCCTATATAAGAATATGTTTAGTTGATTAATATTCAATTTTTTATTTCAACGTAACAATGTTATAAATACGCTCACTAAAAACCCGAAGCCTGCAGAGATCGCGCGAATAAGCGGTTCGATATTTGCCCATCGTGAGCTCTGCGCACTGCGTGTAAATGAAATTTATGTTATCAGGAATCGTCAATTTCCCTATCAAAGCCTGCCCGATCGAACATTTATCAGGCAGGCTAAAAATAGGAATATAACCTGTTTTTTTCTCTTTTCCTTAATTACTTTGAAGCGACAATTTTTTTCATAAAGCCATAAGTAAATGATAATGTCATTAATAACAATAATGGCGAAAGAATCATGAATACAAAATTCGCAGAGAAAAATAATAATTGACTGCCGCCTTTTAAGAAAGCAAGAGCAAGCCCCCCAAGTCCGATTAAAAGCGCGCCGATTGTTACAAAAACAAATCCGGACGGCGCTTTGCCGCTTTTAACGGCGAGCACGGGAACAAAAAAGATAATTAAACCACCGACGGAATGAAATATGGCCGAAGTAAACGCTTTGATTCCCGGAGAGCCCATTCCCAAACCTTTGGTTAAAATTATCAATACCAAACCGATAATACCAAAAATCAAATACATTTTTGAATAGCTGTTATAAAATTCGGTGACCAACCCTAAGGACAAACCTAAAGGAATGATGTAAGCGACGACGAGAATAAACGGATAATTTAGAACCTCCCATGTCTTTAAAAATATCAACAATAAGCCCGCAACAAGTAAAACAATAAAAGACAGCATATAATAGATATTCTGAAACGGCTTTTCACTTTTGGCCTGATATTCCTGCCAAAAGCGAACAGTGATGTAAATTGCCGTCAAGCCCGTTAACAATAAAACAATCTGGTCAAACAACGTCATAACGCACCTCCCTTTTGATTAATTGTACCCCAATTGCGCTTTTTTGCGCTCTTTTTAAGCTCTATATTTTGATTAAATCAATCAGTTCGGTAATTATCTCCTCGCCACGTCGCGTAAGATTAAATGAAAAATTCGATATCTGCCACTCTTTTACCAACAATCTAAGACTACCGAGAAATACCAAAGCCATGTTTTCCGGAATAATAGACGGTTTTACTTCTTTTTTCTCAATAGCTAAGGTGAGCAGCTTAGACATTTGATTAATACGTTTCTGTAGGGAATTATTCACCTGCTCCACTAAAATGGTTTCATTACGAAATATTTCCTCGGAAAAAAGTATAGTCGCCGTTGGAGGATTTTTCTGCAAATATTCCATATGCGCAAATGTCAGTTCTTGGAGCTTTTTTAAAGGCGATTCTTCAATATAATTGTGATTAAAACTATTTTTAAGATTTTCATTAAAATATTCAATTAAGGCGAGAAGGATAGCTAATTTATTTTTAAAATGACGATAAATTGCCTGTTCGGAAATGCCTATTTTTTTTGATATCTCCTTAATTGTTAAATTTTGTATGCCCTGCCGATGAATTATTTCCATGGAGGATTCAATAATTTGTTTTTGGCGAACTTCCGTGTTTAATTTCATGGCGTATTGTTATGTTAGTTGATGTTTACTAACATTAATATAAGCATAACCAAAGTACATATCAAGACTAAAATAAAAAATTTCACAATAAAACCTTTATAACGGCATTTCCCAACGCGACAGCAGACGAGTTAATTCGGTGTGGTTGCCCTTCTTCTCCAAACGATGTGTAAAAATGCGCGCATTATCTATTTTATCTTCAATACTTACGGCAAGTACGCTGTCGCCGTAAACGCTCTCCGCACGAAAACCAACCTGCAGATCTTTCAAAACATAATTTTCCCAAATTTCATGGGGAACGGTTTCAAGTCCCCAAACAATATAATTTATAAAATTCACATGTTGATTCACATCAAGATCGCTTAAATGGACATTAAACTCTTTTTTAAAATCATACTCGCCGTTCAACGGCGGCAATTTATCAAAAGAATCTTGCAATGCGCGTCCCCGGCTCTTATTTTCCGTGCCTTCCATAAACACGGGAAGTTCGGCGGGCCGGCGCGTATCAACATTTATGAGCATCCAAGACGAAGTGGCCGCGCCGAGTTCGGCGCCCTGTTCATCAAGAATACGATAATCGCGTATGGCAAAATACTTGTCCTTTTCAGCCGGCCATGTTTCTACGACGACTTTTTGCTGCCATTTGGGATAGCGATTCATTTTTATATGTATACGAGACAGCACCCAAGTAAGCCTTGATTCGCTCAAATGCGTAACGTCCAATTTCATTGCTCGCGCATGATTTGAAGCAACTTCCTGAATATATTTAGCCATGGTTTCCATGGTCGCTACGGCGCGCGAGTTTATTTCATACGAACGAACCTTAAAGGTTTCACGCCAAAATAGTTTTTCACTTTCCAAATCGTCCACCAAATCATATTAACCAAATTAAGTAACCAGCTGAAAAATCTGAGACACCCCACATCGAACTCATCCGATTTTATGGATTAATTATCCTGACCCTTAAATTTCTGTACCATACCGCATCCTTATGATCCTGCAATACAATATGACCGGAACGATGCTCTGCAAAATGGGGAATTTTAAAATATTTACTTTTGGCAAAAAGCGAATCGAAATGAGCCGTTCCCATTTCATATTCCACTACTTTTTTCCCGTTAAGCCAATGCTCGCCATGATTACCCACAAAAACAATCTTTGCCGTATTCCACTCACCGACCGGTTTTAGCGTTTTATTTGTAGCTTCAATCATATCATAAAGCGAACCGGCGCGATGTGTGGGATTCAAATTATCGGGATGGCCGTTATCGTCAAGCACCTGATATTCCCAGCCGAGCGCTGCGTGACCGGGACCACGGGAAGTAGAGAGTTCTTCGCTAACATTATATTTAACGCCGCTGTTCCCCGCGGGGCTTATTTTCCACTCAAAGGCAAATTCAAAATCGCGATAGGTTTCAATCGTCATCAGGTCGCCGCCTTCAATGGGCTGGCCGTCGGCCTGAGATTTCACGTCACCGCTGGCGTGTTTAGCTATCACGCCGTCTTTTATATACCAGCGCCCGGGGACCCCTTCCATTCCAAGGCCGCGCCATCCTTTAAACGTTTTGCCGTCGAACAACAATTTCCAGCCGGCTTTCTTCTCAGCTAAAGTTAATTGATTTATACCGCTATTTTCGCTTTTTTCACTTTTTTTCTTTTCCCCGCTGCAAGCAAAAAGCATCACACCGATAAGCAACACAATAAACGAACGGCCTAAAATTAATTTAAACATGTTCATTCTCCTTCTTTCTTTTCATTTAATATAAACAATTGTTCAAGATAATCATTTTTTTTAATATTACCAAGGCGATATTACATAAATAAGAGTTAAAACAATTTATTTTACCCTTTCTTTTTTTAAAACAAAACGGTAAAGCAGATATATAGCCACAATCAATACGAAAAGTATAAACAGTATTTGCACCCATGCAACTAATAATAGATTCTTTGATAAAATTGCATCATGCGCATCCCTATCTATTTTATAACCGGCAAATTGCGCTACATGCGCCATTAATGATACGGCAAGATCCTTGTCCGGTATAATTTTATGACAAGAAAGGCATACGCTGCGCCGGTCAATCAATTTGCGGACCGCATTGCTCAAAGGTTCGGATAACTTAAAATGGTGCCCCACCGTTTGCAATTGCCGTCCGTTTTCATCAACAAAACGCGACCAATCCATATGCAGATTCTCTATTTTCGGTTTTTGAACGACATAATTTTGCGGAATAATGTCGCCCTCGGCAGTCATCAAATCCACAATCAAATCCTTTGACGGATCGCCAAAATATTTGCCGTCGTTAATTCCGTATCCCAAAGCGGCGGAACTGGCATGACAGCTTTCACAACTCCTCGCTTCTTTTTGTATGGTATGAGGCTGCACCGGGGACATATCAATACCGAGCTAACCTTCTTCACCTGCGCCTTCGACATTGGGAATCTTGAAAATATGATTCTTAATTAAAGCTTTGCCGGCGTCATCGATTACCGTAACCGTTGTTTGACATCCGGGAATGGTCGGAGAAACTCGTCCTTCGCCGTTTTGGCTTAGGGGCGGATCTTCCCAGCGTAGATAACTGCGTGTTTCCGTAACACGGCCGGGAATCATATACTTGTCATAATCACCGCGCATATCGCCCGTTGTGCCGTGAATATCCTGATCATGCCCGGCAGCAAGCCAATCAATATGTTTATTGCCGTTAGAATAATCGATTTTAATGTGGCATCCATAACATTGCGGCGCCCAAGTTGCGTGACAGGTATAACACTCCATGCGTTCAAGATGCGGTTTAATTTGATCCATAGCCGTCAACGCTTCACGGGAGAGGT
>CAYRJN010000105.1:0-13807 GCA_964424545.1 uncultured Calditrichaceae bacterium | reverse complement strand
ATCTTTCAAAGAAGTAAACAAAAAATATTAATTAATTTGCAAAGCTATGTTCTTCATTCATGGAGGTTTTATGAACAAGACTGTACGTATTTTAGGTTTAGCTATTTTAGCTATAATGATTGCCGTTCCCGCTTTTGCGCAACCCATTACTTTAGACGGCGACAGCGCCGACTGGATGGGCATTCCTAATGCAAGAGCATTTAATAACCCTGATGGTTTTTTTCCCGCAGAAGTCGGCGCGATCGTTAATGATACGGTTGATATTAAAGACACCAGAATTTCTGTCGATGACGGCAAGTTCTATGCTTTTATTCGTACTTGGGCTGAAATCTGGCCGAATAAAGCAAAACAGATGATTCAGGACGGCGTATATACGCAAAGATCCCGCGGGTATTATCATATCCTCATAGACCTTGATAACGATCGTACAACGGGTTGGGATCCTTCCTTTTTTGAAGCTCATTACACCACGCTGGGTTATTACATTTCTCAAGGTATGTACGCTCCCGATCAAACAATCGGCGCCGAGCTGATGTTTGAAACGGGAATTAAATGTAAATATTCTGCTGATGATACTGTTTCATCCGAAGAAGAAAAAGGAGCTCTGCCAGAGTCAATTACCAATTGGGCCGGCGATTATTCCGGTTATAACGGCGAATTGGATACCGGTTCGGAATCGGATATTTTTGAGTATGTATTTGAGCATTATAAAGATTTAACCTATGACGACGGTTGGGTATTGGCTATGGATGATCTTAAAGCGGAAAGCGCCGCTGCCGGCGTTGATACTTCTATGAGATATTTCGGCGGTCATGCTTTCGGCACCGATTTTATCGAATGGGGTACTTCGGTTAAACCGCTTAATGATTATTACTTCATTAAAGATTCCGTCTATTATTTCAAAGAAGGCAATACCTTAGCTTTCTGTGGTCATAATGAAACACCGAAAGACGATTGGGGCGTTGATACGGCTCCGCGCGGCGAATATACAATTCCTGCCGGCGCTATCGAAAAACCGGTAGGCACAAGCCCGATTACATTAGACGGCGATAGCACCGACTGGGTTGGTATATCTAATGCCAGAGCGTTTAATAATCCCGACGGATTTTTCCCTGCCGAAGTAGGCGCAATTGTTAACGATACCGTTGATATTAAAGATACGCGCATCTATGTTGATGAAGACAGATTGTATGCATTTATCCGCACTTGGGCTGAAATCTGGCCGAATAAAGCAAAACAGATGATTCAGGACGGCGTATATACGCAAAGATCCCGCGGGTATTATCATATCCTCATAGACCTTGATAACGATCGTACAACGGGTTGGGATCCTTCCTTTTTTGAAGCTCATTACACCACGCTGGGTTATTACATTTCTCAAGGTATGTACGCTCCCGATCAAACAATCGGCGCCGAGCTGATGTTTGAAACGGGAATTAAATGTAAATATTCTGCTGATGATACTGTTTCATCCGAAGAAGAAAAAGGAGCTCTGCCAGAGTCAATTACCAATTGGGCCGGCGATTATTCCGGTTATAACGGCGAATTGGATACCGGTTCGGAATCGGATATTTTTGAGTATGTATTTGAGCATTATAAAGATTTAACCTATGACGACGGTTGGGTATTGGCTATGGATGATCTTAAAGCGGAAAGCGCCGCTGCCGGCGTTGATACTTCTATGAGATATTTCGGCGGTCATGCTTTCGGCACCGATTTTATCGAATGGGGTACTTCGGTTAAACCGTTAAGAGATTATTATTTCTTAAAAGATACCGTAAATTATTTCAAAGAAGGCAATACCATAGCTTTCTGTGGTCATAATGAAACGCCGAAAGACGATTGGGGCGTTGATACGGCTCCGCGCGGCGAATTTGTTATCGCAAGTTTACCGACGGCTATTCGTCGTAATGAGCAAGCAGCTAACGTTGTTAACGAATTTGAATTGGGAAATAACTATCCTAATCCCTTTAACCCGCTTACAACTATCAGTTATAAAGTGCCTCAGGCTTCTGACGTATCCATTGTTATCTATAATGCTTTGGGTCAGAAAGTTCGTAATTTGGTTAACGGAACGGTTCAGCAAGGTTCTCATCTCGTTCAGTGGAATGGAAGAAATGATTCCGGTTCCATGATGCCGAGCGGAATCTATTTCTACGTTTTAGAAGCCGGTAATTCAAGAATCACCAAGAAAATGGTTCTGATGAAGTAAAATAAGGGTTTCTATTGGTGGAAAATTTAAAAAGGATTGTGTGATTTTCACACAATCCTTTTTTTAAGTTAAGTCGTTGCGCCTGTTAAACATATCTTGTGTCGCTTATCAGACAATAATCATCATTAAAATTATATGATACTATCATGGAAATGGAAAAAGAAGTGAAACAAATTCATGTAAAATATGTATATGTAACGTTGTTGTTGATCGTTTTGCAATTTGTTATGAGTTGTAAAAAAGAAGATAAACCGCTTGCAACGTTTGACGGGGGACGGGTGACTCAGGGTGAGTATATAGAACTTTATCTTGCCAGCACCGAACATAAACCAAATAAACTGCCGGATATAAAAAACTTAAAGAAGCTGGTAACAAGAATTGCTATGGAAAAAATACCGGTATTGGAAGCGAAAAAGTATAAAATCCAGAATGATTCGTCTTTTATAAATGGCTTTAAAAGAATAGAATATAGTTTTCTATATACGCCCTATATAAGTGAAACTATTGGCAATAAAATCATTACGGACAGCTTAATTCGGTTATTTTATAATCATTATAGTCCGCAATACAAACTGTTGTATATAGAGATTCCTTTTTCTTCTAAAGACAAACAAACGAAAAAGGATACTATTGATAATATATATAAGAAACTGTTAAAAGGGATTCCTTTTGGAAAAATATCCGATGAAATTAAAAAGAACGCTAAAAAAGGTTTAAGAACAGGCGATTATGGCTGGGTGATTAATGAATCAATAGGGAACGACAAGCTGAGAGCTGCAATGCGGAAACTGAATGTTAAGTCATTTTCCGAACCCATAGAAACGGAGCATGAGTTCCAAATTATTTACAAAGCGGACAAAAGAGATGTCCCCGTTCCTGATTTTGATGAAGTAAAAGAGAGGATAAGAGGATCGCTTATTAATACGAGAAAAGAAAAACTGGAAGAGGCTGTTAATGAAAGGTTAAGCAAACTAAAAGAAAAATATCATTATAAACTTGATCATGCATTTATAAAAGAGATTAAAAAAAAGGTTATACATCATATTTCAAAAAAGTATTTTAAATATGATTTCGAAGTTTTATCACAAGAGGATATGAATCGTTATATAGCAAGCTATGACGGTGGCGGAGTGCGTTTAAAAGAGTTGTTTGAACGCAGGCATAAGCGTCCAGATAATATGTTTGAATTCAGAGATCGTTTAGATGTTATGGCGCGATTGCATCTTTTCGGGAAAGACGCTCTTGCATTGGGACTTGATAAGCTGCCAAAATATAAAAATCAACTCGATAGAGTATATGATCGCTATTTAGGGTATACCATTACATCGCGTAATATCGAAAAACAACTTGCCGTAAAAGTTGATTCTTTAAAGAAGTTAAAAAACATGGATCAACTGGCTATTAACAGGGAAAAAGCTTTAATCAAAAGAGATATCAAAAAGGCTTATGAAAAAAAATTAAGAAAAAAGTATCATTATAAATATATAACGGATAATTTTGATTCTGCTTTAAAAGAAGCCTTAAGGCAGAAACGAATACAAATAGAAAACAATGCATCGAGAGCAAGATAAAAGAGGGAATTTTTTATTTTGAAACTTTATATTTTGCAATTAGTAGAAGAATCAGTGATCACTTTTTATGAATTAAATGTATTAACTAATTAATTATACTGAAAGGGAAAAAAGGGGTTTAATTGTTATGGAAAAAAACAAGTATAATAACTTTGTGAGAGTTATAAGCAGCTTGATTATAGCATCCTTTCTGTTCTCGGTACAGTTATGGGCGGGATCTACAGGAAGGATTGGCGGCATTATAACCGACAAAAATACGGGCGAAGGTTTAGCCGGCCCTAATATTGAAGTCGTTGGCGCCGGTCTCGGAGCTACCACGGATTTAGAGGGGCATTATATAATTATTAATGTTCCCCCCGGTACTTACACGCTGCGTGTTTCGATGGTTGGGTATAAAACTGTGGACGTCAAAGATGTAAGGGTAAACATCGATCGTCTCGTCAAGGTTAATGTAGAGATTGAAGAAGCGATTTTAGAGGGGGAAGTAGTTGAAGTAACGGCCGAGCGTGAAGCCGTAGAATTTGACCGCACCAATACGGCCTCGTATGTTGATAAAAAAGAAATTTCCGCTATGCCGGTTCAAACCTTAGGGGATGTTATAAAATTACAGGCCGGAGTAATTCAGGACGCCGGCGGCGGAATTCATATCCGTGGCGGTCGTACACGCGAGGTTGCCTATATGGTGGACGGTATTCCCGTAACGAATAGTTTTAGTCAGTCCGGCGGTTCTAATGTATCGATTGAAAATAACTTCGTCAGCGAATTGCAAGTTATCACAGGGACATTCAACGCTGAGTATGGACAGGCTCAATCGGGCGTAATAAATGTTGTAACCAAAGTTCCCGAAAAAAAAATCACGGCTAACGCAAATTTGATTACGGGCGGGTATTATGCGCCGAACAGCCCCATGTTTATCGGTCTCGATACATATGATCCTTTAACGGATAAAGAATTGCGCTTTTCAGCTTCTATGCCTATTCCTTTTCCCAAGAAGCTTGGTAAATTGGGCGTTCTTGTAAACGGGAGAATTACAAATAACGGTGGCTGGTTGAATGGCGAGCGCCGTTTTATGCCTGATGACGGATGGGAATTAGCCGTTTATAAAGAGTGGTATATCGCCACCTACGATCCGATAGACCCGATGGTGATACCAATCCCCGATTCTCTTCATACCGGAGACGGGTCCTTTACGCATGTAAACAGCAGTAAAAATTATAATATTAATACAAAAGTCGTATATCAACCCACTTCTACTATGACGCTCTCTTATAATATGTTTTATAGTAGCGGTGAGTCACAAAGTTTTAGCCCAAGTTGGCGTTTTTTACCGGACGGCACTCCTCACTCTTATTCCGATAACTTATCGCACATGATTGTTTTTACCCATTCGCCATTGGAAAATCTTTATTACAATTTGAGATATTCTTTTCAGTCCAATAATTGGAAATCCATGATGTATGAGTCTGAGTATGATCCGAGATATCAAACTACTGCAGTAAATTTTTGGGATCCCGGCGCCGTTACCGGTTTTGATATGGGGGGTATTTCAACATGGGGGCGTAGCTTTTTTGATCAAAAGATTAATTACGTAAATGGCGATGTCACCTGGCAGATTAGCAAGGTAGTAGAGGTTAAAGGCGGTTTTTCTTATAAAGATTATAATTTACATTATAAAAATGCGCCGCTTAGAGAAGTCGATGGATACGAAAAGCTTCAATTTCCTTATACGAGAAATGAAATTCGCGGGTTGGAAATACCCTGGGACTATTTTCGTAACGCTACAAGAGATTATAAATACGGAAATATAAAATTAAGACCGACCAGTCCCGACAGCTCAATAGACGATATGTATTATACGGAATATAATAGATATCCTAAAGAGGGCGCGGCCTATGCGCAAACACGCTTAAATATGGGAGATATCGTACTAAATGCCGGCCTGCGTATGGACGTATTTTGGCCGAAAGACGTTTATGCTCCAACATATAATAATGTTAATCCCAATGAAGTTGGAAATCGTAAATATTATGAATGGGTGAAACCTAAATACCAATTCAGTCCTCGCTTCGGACTTTCTTTTCCTATTTCCGCGACCGGCGCTCTTCGGCTTTCCTACGGCCACTTCTTTCAATTGCCGAGTTATGAAAAAATGTATCAAAATCCTGTTTTACCGGATTACAATCATTTTAGTATTGCGGAAACAAGAATCGGTAATCCTAACTTGGGACCGGAAAAAACGGTTCAATATGAAATCGGGTTACAGCAGGAATTGGTTAAAGGACTTTCAATGGAATTGACGGTTTTTTATAAAGACATGAGAGACTTATTAGGTATTGAAATTCTGACCTTGAATAATGCGACAACTTTTTATAGATATGTAAATAAAGAATATGGCAGTTCGTCGGGTATAACATTTGCTATAAATTATAGGACTCTTGATAATAAAGTTACAACAAGAATCGATTATACTTATATGCAGGCCAAAGGAACGTCTTCAAGCCCTGAGGCATTGCGCGATGTGGCAATTCTTTCCGGACCGGGAAGAGGCGCTTATACGATGGCGGTTAGAAGAGTAAATTATCTTGATTGGGATCAGACGCATTCTTTAAATGCGACGGCTTCATGGATGCCCACGCCAACTTGGTTAATTTCGCTTATTGGTCAGTTTGGTTCCGGTTTGCCTTATTCTCCGTCAACGCTTAATCCGAGTGTAGTTGTGCCGGGAAACTGGTGGAATAATGCCGATAGAAAACCGGTGCGTTGGTCTGTAGATTTAAAAATTGGGAAAACGTTTAAAATTTACGGTGTAGGATTAAACGCTTATGTCAATTTTATTAATCTTTTCAATCAGCTTAATGAAAATTCCGTTCACAGCGTAACCGGGCACGCCGGTCCGAATGCTTATATACCGGAAGAGGCCAGATTGCGTGAAAAGAGAATAAAAGAAGGCGGTAATTTTACCTTGGATGAGGCTAATTATACGCCGACGTGGTACTCCCGTCCGCGGTTTATTCAATTCGGTTTAAATATTTCATTCTAATAACATAGGTGGAAAAATGAATAAAGATTTAATAAAAAAAATAATTTTATTCCAGATTACGGTATTTATATTATCGATAAATCAATCTGTTTCTCAAGTACAGCCGTCTGAAAACGCTTATACGACAAGCGCCAGTCGCCGCGGAAGTTCCGCTGCTACCATGTTGGGAATCGGCGTTGGCGCAAGAGCGGAAGGCATGGGCGGCGCTTTTTCGGCGGTAGCGTCCGATGCCTCTGCCTTATATTGGAATCCGGCCGGTATTACACAGATAAAATCGGTTGAGGTATATTTTACGAATGCCGGCTGGTTGGTCGATACGAAATTCAACAGTCTGGATCTGGTTGTGCCTTTGCAATCCTTAAATTCGGCTCTTGGTTTTCATCTTGCGATGCTAAATTATGGCAGCAATCCGGTTAGAACGGAATTTCGTCCGGAAGGAACGGGAGAAATTTATAATGCCAGCGACTATGTAGCCGGATTGTATTGGGCGATGGATATTACAAATAGAATCGCCGTTGCTCTCGGCGTTAAATATTTTCACCAGCAGATTTGGCACGTAGAAGGCGGCGCTTTTGCAGCCGACCTTTCGATTTTATTTAAGACTCCGGTTAAAGGACTAAATCTTGCCGGGGTAATTAGCAATTTCGGAACGGAATTCGGTTTGTATGGAAGAGACTTAACCCGCGTAATTGATGTTGACGGCAGGAGAGATTACTATTATAATGATGATAATGTGCCTATTAATTATGCAACGGAAACCTATCCTTTACCGCTTTTATTCCGATTCGGAATCGCTTATGAATGGGTGATAAATCCGAAAACATCTATCCAATTCGCCGGCAACCTAAATCATCCCAACGATAATGTGGAAACGGTTGATCTCGGCGTTGAAACCCGTGTATTTAATGTTGTTTATTTACGAGCCGGATACCATTCTCTTTTTGCCGATTATGCCGCAGACGGCTTAACATTGGGCGCCGGTTTGAAATATAAAATACTTGGCGCGGTAAATCTTGTATTTGACTATTCCTGGTCGGATTGGTCGGTATTAACCTATGTAAATAGATTTTCAGTTGGCATTAGCGCCGCTTATTAATGCGAGCTATTTGAAATTAAAGGAGAATATAGAATGAATTGGAAAAAACGAATAATACTATATGGAATGGCATTTCTTTTGTTATTCAACATTAAAACGGCCTTTAGCGGCGACCAGCGGCCGGGCGAAGGCGGTTTTGATACGCATCCCATGCATTGGGCGCGCTTTTGGGCGCGAGCCGTATTGGACAGGAATCTTATTTATTTGCCTTTATGGAATATCGGAAACTTGGCCGATTCACGATTGTCGCCAAGTCACCAGATGAAATGGCCGGGTAGTCAAGGATTAAGCTATGGCGGTCAGTTTAATTTTTTTATCGGTTCGGAAGTTTTTGATATGCGCGGGCACATGGACGAACAGTTGCCGGATAATTGGAATGCCGTTGCAACCAGTAAGCCTCTTTATATCGTAACCGACGCTTTTAAATATGGCGCTCAGCCTACGCAGGTTTCCAAAGATAAGACGCATCAACAAATTTGGGCGCCCATGCCCGGTTATTTTAACGACGGCGCTTATGGCTGGATATGGGGGATTAACGAAGATACCAACCGAGACGGCGAGTTGCAGCCCAATGAAGATATTAATTTTAACGGTCAGTTAGATCTGAATGTCGATCCTCCACCCAGTATTTTAAAAAGTATGGCGATCAGCACCGACAAGCGCACCTGGCCGGAATATTGGCCGGTGGGCAGCTATGTGGGCGACGATCGACCTGACGACGGATCCAGACCTCCAAAAACGACCACTCCGGGCAAACGCGCCGGTATTTGGAACGGTGAGTATAAAGCGGCTCCGCTGGCGGATCAGGAAACATATTACAAAGCGGACGACCATGAAAATGATCGTTGGAACGATTTTTTTGCCGAAAAATATTATCCCATGAAAAAAGACGACGGCACGCCAGACGATACGCCGTGGAAAGAGGGCGGCATATACGGCGCAGGCATCGAAATGGAAGCGAGAAGCTATGTATGGTTTCACCCCCTTGCGGAAGATTTAGTGGTTTCCATATATCGCGTGCGAAATTATAGCGATTATACGCTGTATAATAATGTAACCGGTATGTTCTCTAATTCAAATGCGGTGGAATCTACTTTTAACGAAGTCAGTTATATCAAAGCGACTTATGATACGTCAAATGTCGGAGGTAGAAACGGTTTTGATATCATGTATCAATGGCATAAATTTCCCGAGCAAATTGAAACCTATAAAACAATCGGGGAGTTCGGTTTTGCTTTCCTTGAAAGTCCCGGTATTGACTATAACGGAATCGACGACGACGCCGACTATATGATCGATGAAGCTATGAATGACGGAATCGATAATGACAACGACTGGAGACCTTTTGAGGATATCGGTTTGGACCGTATTGCTCCCGGTGATCCGAAATATAAAGGACCCGACGAAGACGGCAGCGAAGGCAACGGAAAATGGGATACAGAAGATAAAAATCTTAACGGCGCTTTGGACAAGGGCGAAGATCTTAATGAAAATAACCGTCTCGATATGGAACCGATAAACGATGATCGCGGCACCGACGGCATAGGTCCTGACGAAAACGGCTGGCCTGGACCTGATCCGGACGGTACTGAAGCCGATGGTATGATGGAACTTGGCGAACCGAATTTTGATTTTACCGATATTGACGAAGCCGATCAGGCGGGTTTAAAACATATATATGTTACTTTGGCGAGTGACGACGATTTAAAAGACGACCGTGGTTTTTGGGCTAAATATCTTGATAAAGAAGGTGAAAACGTATATAATACGGACGAAGATATCTCTTTTATTTTCGGCGCGAGAAGCGTGAAATTGGAGAAAGACGTTTGGAAGCGTTTTGCCATAGCTATGGTTATGGGGCAGGACCACGATGATGTTGTGCGTAATAAAGCGACCATGCAGAATATTTACGATCATAACTATAAATTTTTAACGCCTCCTTTGCAGCCTACGGTTGTATCTAATGTTACGGATCGGCAGGTTATTTTAACTTGGGATTCCGATGCGGAAACTTCCAAAGATCCCTTCTTTGGCGAGGATTTTGAAGGATACAGAGTATATAAAAGCACGGATCCTAAATTTTTAGATATTAAAAAAATAACAGACGCTTTCGGCAATGTTTTGTTATTTAAACCTTTGGCTATTTATGATAAAGCGGACGGCCTTTTTGGCGCTCATCCGGTTCCTTTCCCCAATATAGGAGTTCATTATGATATGGGGCATGATTCGGGTTTACGCCACAGCTTTAGAGATACCATTGTTGAAAACGGCAGAACCTATTATTATGCCGTAAATTCTATTGACGCCGGTAATGATTGGGATTTTTATGAGAGAGGACTGGTTTCCGTCGATTATCCTTTGCAGGCTATGCCGAGCGAATCCGGTTTTAATATTACGGTTAACGAACTTGGCGAAGTAGTATATCGCGATCGAAATACAGCGGTAACGGTTCCGGTAGAGCCTTCGGCCGGTTGGATAGAACCTTTTGTCGATTCTCTCGGCGTGGAACGTTCTCCGAGTGGTTTTGCCCGCGGCGGCAAATGGGGTATTCGCGTTTATAATAAAGATCAGGTTCGTGTCGGCGATCAATATGAGATTACCTTTGACGACGATCACTGGTTGGATAATATAAGCGCCGGTCATTATCGCTGGGGCAGCACAAAAGGTGTAAAATGTATGAATCTTACCTCGAAAGATACGGTTTTTTATCTGATGTATGACAACGCTTATTTAT
This sequence comes from uncultured Calditrichaceae bacterium, assembly GCA_964424545.1. Taxonomy (GTDB): domain Bacteria; phylum Calditrichota; class Calditrichia; order Calditrichales; family Calditrichaceae; genus JAUVIB01. The sequence goes on along the minus strand of CAYRJN010000105.1, from coordinate 3,154 downwards.
TCAGACAACATGCTTATATTGAGCTGGAAAAGAAGTTGTATGAAGGCCTCCATTTTAATTTTAGTTTTCCGATAAAGGAATATGACGACGAGCGAGGTATTAGCATAATTAAAACCGATAAATACGGCCGTTCCACAAATGAATGGAAAAAGTGGCAGACCAAAACGCCGTGTAATTTACGAGTAGAGGATATTAATCTTACCGGTACGGCATACGCTTTGCCCTTTGATTTTGAAATTCGTATCGGCGATTTTGTAGGCAGCGATTCTGCGGCTACCTTTGTTCCCGATACTATCGGTTGGTTTGGCGGCAAGCCCTTGATCAAAAGTAAGGAAATACAAATACCGGTTAATTTTTCGATTTGGAATGTAACCTTTCCCAACAACCCCGAAAAAATGAAAAGTCTAATTATGTACGACAAAGAGACATTTAGAGAAGGCGAGGAACATGAAATGCGCGGTCAGATATGGGACAGCTGTCGTGTTTCCATTAGATTTCCTGTAAAAGGAACGCCGCAAAACCCAAAGTGTATCGGTCAGTCGTCTACATTGGTATTTAATACAAATCAATTCGAAAAGGACAAACCGGTAGTCCCGCCGCAACCGGGCGATGTTTACTTGTTTAGAACATATCGTAATCCAACGAGAGACGATACATTGCGCTATGTAGTAGAAGGAAAAGAATGGAATAAAGACTTGGCTCAGGAAAAAATGAGAAATATCTATGTGGTGCCTGATCCTTATGTTGTTGCCAGTACATTGCAGTCTATTTACGAATTGGCAGGCAGCACACAGCGCAGGGTTGATTTTGTCAATCTTCCGCCTAAATGCACTATTCGTATCTTTACGGCCGACGGTAAACAAGTGCGCAAAATCGATCATGATTCACCGGAAGATTTCGGTCGAGAATCATGGGACCTTGCTACGGAAGACGGTCCTGAGGTTGCATTTGGTATTTATTTCTTTGTAGTTCAAGCAGACGGGATGGATACGAAACGCGGCAAATTTGCCATAATTAAGTAACTAAATTATTAGCAAAACGCCGGTAATTAAAACGTGTTACCGGCGTTTTTTTTATATAAAGGGAACATTAAAATTCTTTAAAAGTATAAATCTTTAGCATATTAAGAACATAAGTTCGCAGTTTGATTGGTAAAATGGCCTCTTTGTCATTCTCTGATATATCGGAGAATGTGAATAAAAAGCGATAATTTATTGTCGATAATGGATAAGTCGATGTGATAATATTTCCGAATGGTTCAAATTTGTGTACCGAAGCTATATGATAAAATAGCTGAGGTTTTGTTTCAATGATATATTTCTGTTATGCGGTGACCCGTGTTTTTTTAAATTTAGTAAAATAAACAGAGGTTTGTTGATAAATGAAAAAGATTCTGATTCTTTTTTTACTGATTTTTATAATCGCTTCCTGTGAAAAAAAGAAAAAAGAAGATATTTTGGTTAAAATTGATGATGTTGAAATAACGGCAGATGATTTTAAGTACAGTTTCGAATTTGCCATTGCACCGACAAAAATCGGGCCTAATCCGAGAAGATTTTATCTGAATTATTTAATAAAAGAGTTGGTTCTGGCACGTGAAGGATATGCACGGGGTTATAATAAAAATCCCTATGTAACAAATAGAGTCTCCCAGAGAAAGTACGACGATTTATTGGAAGCTTTTATAGAAAAACATGTACGTAAAAGAGTTAAAATATCAGACGAGGAATTGGCCGATGCGGTAAAAAAAGGTTCCGTTAAATTTAAAATGATTGTATTGCCTCTTCCTTCGGAAGATCGCGCAGAACAGGTTTATTTACAAGCGGCCAAAACAAACTTAGAAGATTATATTGAAAAACAACTTGAAAAACAGGAAGTGCCTCTGGCAAATAAAAAATTTTATGAAACGGAATGGATGGATTATCTCTCTATTCCTCCCGATGTTTTTAATAAAGTTAAAGATCTTGAAATAGGCAAAATTTCAAAACCCCTTCCCTACGGAGATGGGTTTGCTCTTTTTCAGGTGCTTGGAATTCACAGGGAAGGAATTACAACCGATGATTTAAAATACGGACATCGCAGAAAAATGATGGAACGGCGTCTTTATAACATAAAGGCCGATAAACTCATTCATCATATAATGGATTCCTTATTGACGCCTATGAATATTGCGGTAAAGGGTGAAATTGTAACACAATTATCGCCATTGCTTTATCAATGGTACAAAGACGGCATTAAAAAGAAACAGTCAATTAATGATATGATTATAAATGCTCCCGACACGGCTAAGAGTTATATGGTGGGTTTGCGCAGCTTAATGGATGAAACATTGGTTACCTACAATAATGGAGAAATAAAAGTAAAAGATTATTTTGATTTTATGAATTATAATCGTAAGACGCTGCATGAGAGTAAATCGCCCAAAGATTTTCAAAAACGATTGATAGGCGAAATAGGCAGAATGATGAAAAATAGAGAATTTGTTAGGATTGCAATAGAAGATGGTTATGCCGATTCTACAAGGGTAAAACGAGATATAAAAAATTGGGAGCAAAAATGGGTATTTGAGATATTTAGACATGATCTAACAAAACATCTAACGGTTAGCGAAGAAGAGATGAGAAATTATTTCAAGCACCGCTGGCGCGAGCTGGAAATAGCCGGCATTGATACAACACGATTTTATAAATATGAAAACGCTGTTTATAACGCTGTTTTACATGAAAAATATATTGCCGTTTTAGACAGCGCTGTTGAGGTTTATAAAAAGAAATATCCTATTTATGTAGATTATAAACTGTTAGATAAACTGAATCTGCAGGACGATCCGAAATCAATTAGAACAACGTTTATCGTTCGCAAGAATTTTAATTGGGACCAATCGGTGCCTGTTGTAGATTTTAAATGGTTCTCATTTTAACATTTAAATAAGGAGAAAAGATTTATGCTGAAAAAGATACTATTATTAATAACGTTGCTGCCCGTTATACTTCTTGCTCAAAACAATATTGTTATTGACGGTAATTTTGATGACTGGACTGATATTCCTGTGGCGGTTACGGATCCAGCCGACGATGTTCATGATACGGATGGCGATTATCCTGACGACGGCGCACCTACTTATGTCGCTTATTCTGATGTGGATATACTTGAA
>CAYRJN010000104.1:0-13881 GCA_964424545.1 uncultured Calditrichaceae bacterium | reverse complement strand
TGGAAAGACTTTTTTTCTGCGCAATTTTTAATTCTGCAAACATAAAATTTATTAAAAAAATCTATTTTAAATTTGATTGCTATGTATTAATTTTATACAATAGTGCAACTGTAGTTAAAGGGTGTATCCGTTTAATCGGATGAAAGGAGTATGAAATGTCAAAAAAACCCGGCGGCTGCGCGCGGCCAACCGGAGCGGTGGTCGGCGAAACGGCCGCTGAAGAAATTCAGCAGGAAAAAAAATTAGAGGAGAAGAAAATGGTGGAAGCGAGAGTTGGCGCAAAAGCGCCCGATTTCACAGCGCCCGCTTACTATCGGGGTTCTTTTACCGAAGTAAGTTTATCGGATTTTCTCGGTAAATGGGTGTTGCTTTGTTTTTATCCCGGCGATTTTACCTTTGTCTGAGCGACCGAAGTGTCAGCGGTCGCTGCAAGTTATGATACTCTGCAAGAATTGGGAGTGGAAGTTATTTCCGTAAGCGTTGACAGTCAATTCGTCCATAAAGTATGGAACGATCAGGAACTTTCCAAAATGGCCGGCAAAGACGTTCCTTTTCATATGGCTTCCGATGGTCCTGGTAATGTAGGACGGATTTATGGCGTATATGATGAAAATGCCGGCGTTGAATTACGCGGACGGTTTTTAATTGATCCCGACGGCGTTATTCAGGCTATGGAAGTTCTCACTCCGCCGGTCGGAAGAAAAATCAACGAAACGATTCGCCAGATCAAAGCGTTTCAGCACGTACGCGCTACTGAAGGCGCCGAAGCCTGTCCGGCAGGCTGGGAACCCGGTAAAAAAACGCTTAAACCCGGACCTGATTTGGTTGGTAATGTCTGGAAAGAATGGAATCCGAAGGATGATTTATAAATAAAAGCTAACGGATACACCCTTTATCTTATTTGCTTTTATCTCTTAAACCTTCCATTATAAAAAGATCAGGCGATGAATGGTAAGATTGTCATCTTTCAGGATAATCCCGTTTTTTTATTTTTCGCCATAATCGTAATGATGCCTCCGATGATAATCAGCGTTCCCGAAAGCCATTGAAAAAGAGAAAGCTTTTCGTTAAAAATATAATAAGACATAATGGCCGTAAAAAAAGCGGAGAAAAGACTAACGCTGTAAGATATCGTTACGCCTATATGTTTTAACGCCACATAAAAAAGAATATGCGCCATATTGATGCCGATTAATGCGGAAAAGGCAATAAGTAAAATGATTTTTAACGGTAATTCAAACACAACGGCAGGATTGCCCACAACAAACATCATCGAAATCAAAGCGAAGGCTGTGTATAGGGCAATCAATGAAAATGAAACCACCGCATTGGTTTCGTTAAAATATTTTTTTACCGAAAGACCGTATAAAGACATGAATAAGCCGCTTCCCAACACAAGCAACACGCCGAGAAATGTTCCGGAAAGAGAAATATTATTCCCATAATAACTCAAACCGATAAAACCGACTACGGCGAGAATGAGTCCCGACCAAAAACGTTTGCTGCGCATCAAATACCGTTCGTCGGCAAAAATAATAAAAGAACCGGCAATAGACCAAATTACATTGCTCTTTATTAAAAATCCGATTAAACCGGGATCGATATAATAGGGCGCCCAGGCCCAGGCCAATTGCTGGGTAAAATTAAAAAACGCCGGAATCAGGGCCATTTTCCACATATATTTTGAATAGCTTCCACGGCGGATAAATTGTATAACAAGCGGCAGCATTAAAGAAAAGACAACAATATAACGGAAACCGTTCACCGTCCAGGCGTCAAGATAGGGCGTAAAATATTTTAGAAACAACGGCACGGTGGACCCGGAAAAGACAGAAATCAAAAGCGCGCCGACCGCGAATTTTTTATTCATCTTTTCAATGACCCCGCAATTATTTTTGTGTATATCTCTACCGCATCTTCGATAGATTGAAGCGCGCAATACTCGTCGGTTTGATGTGCCATGTGCGCCTCTCCCGGGCCGAGGATAACCGTAGGGGCGTCGTAATAATCTTGTAAAAATGCCGCATCGGTGGCATAAGGAAGCGAGTCTGGAATCTCTCCGCTATTTCTATTTACGCCGCAGGCTGCATCCGCTAAGGATACAAAAGGATGCTTAACATCCGTATAAACAGGCTTGCAATTAACAAAAGGCTCAAGCGTTAAATCATCGCCCAAAAGATTTTTTAATTCATTGACAACGGCTTCGTGCTTTACCCTGGTCGTAGAACGCACATCAATAGAAAATTGCGCTTGATCCGGTACGGAATTGATATTTTGCCCGCCCTTTACAACTCCCACATTAATTGACGGCATACCGAGAACGGGATCCTTTTCCGTTTTAAAAGAGAACTTTTCGATTTTTGTGATGGCACGGGCGACTTTATAAATAGCGTTAACGCCGCGTTCCGGCATGGAAGAATGCACCGTTACGCCTTTCGCTTTTACCCACATATAGAGCGCACCTTTATGCGCGCACACAGGCAAATTATCGGTAGGTTCGGCAATAACAAGTCCGCGGGCTTTTCCCAAATCCACCGTACGCGCAAGAAACGCTGCGCCTTTACAGCCGTCCTCTTCGCTGGCCGATAGGATCAGTCTGACGCCGCTCGTAGCGACAGAGCTATTTAAAGCCTTAACAGCTGCCGTCATAATTGCCGCTACACCGCCTTTCATATCGCAAGAACCGCGGCCGTACAATTTTCCGCCCCTTATTTCCCCACCAAAGGGATCAACGCTCCACTCCTTATCGCCAAGGGGAACCGTATCGAGATGTCCGCTTAAAACAACAGGCGGGGTATGTTCATCAATCCCCGCCTCTGCAACAACGCCTAATCGGTTTTCGGCATATTGGTAATAATTAACGGAAAATCCGCGCTCGCGCAGCCATTCTCCGCAAAATTCCGCTATTTCTTTTTCATTCCCCGGCGGATTGACAGTATTAAATTGTATCAGTTTTTGGGTTAAAGAGATTACATCCATAATAATTGTTTTTTATTAATCGTTCGTTAGCATACTATCCAATAATTTTTTTTATTTAAACATAACGTATTAATTCTCTTTAGAATAAACAACTCTTCCGTCAACAATAGTTTTCTTAATTTCAATTTTGTTATCTATTAATGTAAATATTACAAAATCGGCTCGTTTACCGGGCAGGATATTATCGCGGTCGGTTAAGCCAAGTATACGCGCATGATTGAGCGATCCCATATCCACAGCCTCTTTCAGCGAGCAGCCGGTAACATTTTTTATGTGCTCAATGCCTTTATACAGCGGTAATGAAGCGCCGGCAAAATTTTTAGTTTCACGATTGACTATCATTCCTTCTTTGGTCAACTCTACCATTTCTCCGGAATAATCGTAAAATCCGGGAGCCAATCCGGCAAGATGAACAATATCGGAAGTTAATATAATATTATCGCATCCTTTTACTTTATAAAAAGTAATGATCTGCGCGGGCGTTAGATGAAATCCATCGCAAATCATGCTGGCTGTTAGACGCTCTTCCGCTAATTGCGGCCAAAGAACATTTTCTCTTCTGTTGATGCTGTTTGCGCAGCCGTTTCCGAGATGGGTGCTGATGACCGCGCCGGCGTCGACAGCCTCTTTTATAACGTTCGCGGAAGCATTATGGTGGGCAAGAGAAACCACAATGCCTTGTTTTACACAATTTTTAATAAACGGGATGGCGCCATCGAGTTCCGGGGCCAAAGAAACCTGAATGATATGCCCGCCGGCAGCCTCCATATATTGCTGAAATTCATCCCAATTCGGATTGCGCACAAACTTCAAGGGATGGGCGCCGCGATAGCCGTCTTGCGGCGATATATAAGGACCTTCCAAATGAAAACCGGCAATGGAGCCGGCTGATTGCGGACTTTGCAGCGTTTCACTTAATATTTTTAAATTATTCAGTAGTAATTTATGGCTCGACGTAATAAGGGTAGGCACGATAGTTGTTAAACCCAGCGTCCAAAATTCTCTAACGGTTTTCAAAACCTTATCAACCGTCAAATCTTCTTGGCAATATTCAACCCCATTGTAGCCGTTAACCTGATTGTCGATAAAGCCAGGAGCAATAATCAAATCCTCTTTTTGTGGATAACCTTCGGGTTTGCTCCAATTTATATCCTTTATGACACCCTCGTCAATTTCTATCGTTACTTCCATATTATTGGCGTAATAATGACCGTTTATTTTCATTTCATACTCTCTTATTTGGTTAAGAATTAGAATTAAATTTTTCTTTATAAGCCCATAATCCCAAAGCGGGATTGGATATGTAAAATATTTCTTCTCCATCGGGCATTATATTTATTCCATCTTTTAATTTTTCGGGATTGTATTTTTGCTGCATTTCATGCAAATCGGCATAATTAAAATTTACGCCTTCCATCTCTTCCCGCGAAAGATGTCCCGGACAATAGGTAATTGTAAATCGATTTTCCGACGATCCGTGAATCAAATGCGCCGCCGCGCTTAAATTGTTCTGCAAATCTTCGTTCTTTTTAGTCAGTTCTAAGATTTCCGGCGTTGTTAAGTAGCCGTATTTACGGATCAAACGATCGATTTCGGCGTCCTCGCCGAATTCTTTTAAACCGGGAGCGAGAACAATCAGTTCGCCGCCATCGTCAATCGCCATGCGCGTACGGTAGATACTTTTATTGCCCAGCCAGGTGCTTTTAAATTCCTGTGGTTCAAGATAAACGACTACTTTTTTCAACGGTTTATCCAGCATCTCAAAATTGACCTGCAAAGAAAGGGCCGCAGCAGCCTCAAAACATTCGGCATCGTCTCCGATAAATAACCCCTTTACGACAAGGCGGCCATCGCTGTTTTTACCCACGACGGTTAAAACGTAAACAATCGGCAAATGAGCGGCAAAGTTATCGGAAGCGTAATTTAAAACGCTTCTTACCGGATTGTTTGCCCTTCCCATTATACGTTCCATTCCGTAAGCGGCGCCGAGAAAATGACTTTTATTGATACCTTCAACTCCTCCGGTGCCGACAAAAATATTTTTATTATAATTGGCCATACCGATTACTTCATGCGGCACGATTTGGCCGATAGATAAAATCAAATCATGGCCGCCGTCTGCAAGCAGTTTATTTACTTGAGCCGGCCAGGCGTAATCCACTTTACCTTGCGAAGCTTCTTTAACAAATTCGGCAGGAACTTCTCCAAGCGTAACAATATCATTCCGCCAATCGTGTTCCCGAAATAAACTGCGAGGGGTTTTGGCAAACATTTTATCGATTTGTTCGTCACTCATGGGGCTATGCGTTCCGAGGGCGGGCAATACGTCTGTTAATGCGTCTCTGTAATATTCCCAAACCATTTCCGTTAACGGTCCGGCATAAGAATAAAAACGGGTAAAATCCGGAGGAATGGCCAGAACTTTTTTCTTTTTACCGATTTTATCCAACGCTTCGTATAGGTCGTCTCTAATCGCATTATGACTCAGCGCCGTTTCGGGCGAGCCTTTCTGAAAATAAAGCATATAATTCCTACCTTTTTTGTTTTATAATAATTTTTTCTCGCTGCAGTGATATTTAAGAATATTTCGCAATAAATGCAAATAAATACAAACAAATAGAAATATAATATATAGGGATTCTTGGCAATTTCATAACCAATGAGAATAATAAATGGTTGGGACTTTTAAAAATTATAATGCTACTCATTAAAAATCGGTATTTCGCTTTCACTCGGCGGAAATGTAAATATCGTCGCCATTATCTCAAGCAGCGTCCTCATTTCATTTACGCAACATGCGATTAGTCCAAAACCAGCAGCCACGGCCGTTTTCTACCCGTAAAAAGAGAAAATATATCATTTTTAAACTTTCGCAACAAGTTGCCTTTATTACTTAATTTGCGCTTTTATAAAAACGGGGAAATGATCGGAAGGATATTTTACGTCCTTTACACTAGCCAAAACCGCATATTTCTTTACAATAATTCGATCGTTTACAAAAATATAATCGATTCTGTGCTTGGGCGCTTTACAAACCTTAAAGCCGTTAAAAGTGCCCTCAGGGCCAAACGGAGGCAATCCGGAAACCTGTTTAGCGTCATTTAGTTCACGAGCGATCAAGCGAATCGGTTCTTCCTCCGGCGTTAAATTAAAATCGCCCGTAAGGAAAAAAGGTACATTTTCTTTATTGATCTCTTTAATCTTTCGGAGAATCAGCGAAGCGGAATTTTTGCGCGCCTCCTTGCCGCGATGATCAAAATGCGTGTTGAAAAGATAGAATTTTGTACCTTTTTCTTTATCTTGCAGCAAAATATAGGTACAGATACGATTAAGAGCGGCATCCCAACCGCGAGACGGTTTATTTGGCGTTTGCGAGAGCCAAAAAGTCCCTTCGTCCAATTTATTAAATTTTTTCGTATTGTAAAATACAGCGGAAAATTCTCCATCGCCTTTTTCTTTAATGTCCGCTCGCCCAACGCCAACATATTTATAATTTTTCAACTCTTTATCCATATATCGCAATTGGTGTTCGAGCCCTTCCTGAGTTCCAAACACATCGGGAGCGTAAAAACGTATTTGATTAACGAGCGTTTCCTTGCGATGCGGCCAGGCATTTTCGCCGTCGCCGGCGTTATCAAAGCGTAAATTATAGGTCATTATTTTTAAATTTTGCCCAGAAACAAACGATGAAAACAACGAAATAAAGAAAATAAAAATCGTTTTTTTCATAACAATTCCTTTATCTAAAATAATTGAGGATGATTTTTTACGGGTAACAAAGAAAGCGCAATAAGCAGTACGGCAATTATCACGGCGGGCAGGCGTTTACCGTTTAACGTATAGATCAATGCGTTATAAAGCATCATTATTCCGCCCCAATAACAAAAAACATTGATAAAATAAGCCAGTGTTTCATCAAAATGACTCTTCAGGGCGATAACAACCATAGGAATAAAAATGACTTCCACGGCAGCCGCAACATATACGCTTTTCTTATAATCGGCATCGCCCCCGCTTACGGTCGAAAGAATCATAACAATAAGAGCGCCGACAAATAGAAGCGCTATGCCGCCGACGCCTAAGGGTATAGTCAATGCAAACGCAAATATCGGCGCTAAAAACCCGAAACCATCGCTCATATCCGTCGCTATGGCCGCTATAATGGTAAGAAACAGACCGCTGACCAGTGCATAAACAACAATTTTTAAAATGGAGGAGGAAATTGTATTTTGATCGGCAATATTCTTAAAATAGCCGGCAGGATTAGCGACCGATTGTAATATTTCCCTAAAAATTGATTCTAATTTCATTTCCCCGCCTTTCATTTTATGAGCCGACAAGTAACCCTATCGAATCAATAGCATTTTTCGCGTTTGGCTAAATTGCACGCTTTTGAACTGCAAGATATATATCCCGCTCGCTGCCTTGTCGCCGTCGTCGTTACGGCCGTCCCATTTTATTTGATAACACCCTGCGGCTTGATCTTTATCGACCAACGTTCTAACCTTTTGCCCTAAGGTATTATAAATCGACAAATTGATCTGTGCCTGTTTCGGCAAGACATATCGGATAATCGTTTCGGGGTTAAAGGGATTGGGATAATTTTGCGATAGAGAGTATTCCTTGGGCAAACGAGCGTCTTGCGCATCCTCCAAAGCGGTAACGATTTGTACGTCGGCTCGCATCAAATAGGTCTGCATTCCTTTCATCCAGCCCCCGTTATAGGGATTATAATCCCAAGCGCGGGCATTATCGGTAGTATCGTAGGCAAAAACCGGTTCATTGTCGCCGTCATATTCCATAAAAACAATAAAATCGCGATCCGTCAAAATATTTTGGGCGCTGAAATCCGCTACTGCCCATTTATTATTACCAGCGTTAAGAATATTGACATGCCCAAGTTCCGCAACGGGCCTTACGCCGTCAAAATCGAATATTTTAGCCGTAAAGGAATTTTCTCCCGTATTAGGCTGCAATAAATAGAATTTAGCCGAAACGATTTTAACGCGACCGCCAGGAGACATACGACTGCCCGATCCGCTACCTGTCGTAGTCCAAAAATAGCCGCTTACAGGCGTTCCATTATCATAAATCAAAGCTTCATATCCGGCGCCCGATTCCACATAAGCCATAACAGTATCGGAATTTTCGCTCCAATGTCCGTTATAAAAAGCGCGGATAAAATACCAATATTTCTCGCCGATCTGCACGTCAATGTCTGTAAAATCCAATGAAATAAGCGTATCCGCTTTTATGGAAAAAACAATGCTGTCGCGGCTGCGATAAAGACGATAATAATCGACATTGAGGGTCATGTTTTTAAAATAGGTTTTATGAATATCATCGTCCTTTGCCGAAACTTTTAACTGCAAAGCGATGTCATCCCAAGCAAGCTGAACGGAATCGAGCGAATTGACGATATGCAAATTACGCGGTTTAACGTTTTTCACGAGAGTCATATAAATGCCGGAGAGCGTATCACCGTTCGTCAACAGCGTATCAATTTTATCGGCTACATAACCCTCTTTTTCAAATAAGAGGGAGATAGCGCCCGGATAGACGCGCGGAAATAAGAATGCTCCGTTTGCTGTCGTCGTATCGGATAAGCCTTGCTCCTTGATACTTACTATCACCCCGGAGCTGTCGCTGTTATCCTCCAAATTGACAAATCCGCCCACGCTGCCGTAAACCAAAGGCTGCAATTGGAAATTAATATCATGGATCGTATCGCTATCAACCACAATCCCGGCGATCAAACTGTCTAAAGTAAAATAATCGTCTTTATCCACGCGCACACTGTATTCGCCATTGGGCAGTTCGTCAAAATAATAATATCCGCTGCTGTCGGTGTAAGTCGTATCATCCGTTTTACCACCAAGGAAAAGCGGTATATTTGCCAAGTCGGAAGAATCGCTTAAACTGACATACCCCGAAATCATGGATATACCCGATAAAACCACAAATTGATACTCTCCTGTATCCGGTTTAACGGCGCTGTTGGGGATTTGCGCTTTATCGCGCGTAAAAAGTTGGTAAAAGACGCTGTCACCCGAAGACAAACTAACATTTTGCGGCGGAAAAACGACGCGGTAAATATTGTCTTCCACCAAGTTCATCGTCAGCGTATCCCAGACGGAACCATTCACGTTGAAAATATACAGAACCGTATCGACGGCAAAGTTATCCGTAACCTGTGCCTCAATCTGCAACGGTAATTGCGATAAGACTACATCGCTTATAGGCCGAAAATCAATTACGGGAGCGATGGTATCGCGTCCGGCATAAAAAGAATATAAACTATCGGGCGCATCCAAAGGGCTGCGCATGGTCAGCGGACCATCATCTCGGGCAGAAATATAATAACTTATTGTTACATCCGCTCCCGCAGGAAGTTGCGCTTCATATCGCCCTGGAACGCTCTCCGTCATAGCAATGGAATCAATGGTGGTCCCGCTATAGCCCCATATTACATATATATCGCGCAAAGGGGGGCGAGTCGTGGTAATTTGCGCCGAAACCGTATAAGGGTCGCCGATATTTTCCGTATCCTTTAATGGTGTATGAGCGATGGTTATGGAATTCATATCGACGCCGTCTAAAACGGTTATACCCTGCTGCATAGGGTCTAACCAATCTTTTAAATTAGCGGAAGACGAATCGGCAAAATAGTTCCATGATACGGCAAACTTTCCGAAATAATCCGCGTCCGAGTTGCCGCAGGCGGCATATCCGCCTTTTAATTGCCCGATAATATGGCGCTGCGGATCGAATAGCGGCGCGCCGGAAGAACCGCCCTCCGTTGTTCCCAAATCCCATGATGCGATTTTCCAATACCCGCCTTTCAAAATCGGCGTAATCTCATAATCCGAAGAGATCGTAGAATCGTAATCAAAGGAAATTTTCTTAATATCGCCGCTGGGATGATGAATACAAACCGATGATGAAGCCGGCGTATCGACCGCAGACCAACCGCTGAAATAAACGTCATAACTTTGGGGAATTTGTTCCGTCAGTTCCAAAAGAGCAAAATCGCTTTCTTTATTTGTTGCACGCAAAACGGCGCCTTGCACGGTTTGCCATGTCGGTCCGTCAACGCTCTCGCAACCCGGGCTTTCATAATTAAACATAAAAATAAAAGAACCCTCGCCGCCGAGACAGTGATTAGCCGTTAGAAAATATTGTGTTAAATCTTCCTGCGTATTGTTTATTAAGGCGCCGCTACATAATCGCGTTCCCGCGCCGGTTATTACCATAGCTACGGCCCGTTTTTCATTTTGCCAATCGTCGCCTTCGGGACAATTGATGTTGATATTACAGGAACCGGAATGACCGAATCCACCCGATTTATCAAAAAACACGTCTTTATAACCGTGAACGACTTTAGAAATTGAGATAAGGCCGTCGCCTATTGCCTCCGGCGGTTCGTAATATTCCAAAATACAGGCGTCACCCTTGGTTGGCGCCGTGGCGAAACGACCGCTTTTTTTATTGTTTTTTGAGGTAAAGGCGCCTTGAACAACGGAACGATTCTCGTTATAAACATAAAAACGCGCCCCGGGCGGCAATTTGAATTTATCATAAAGCAGATTTATAGATAAAGCTCCTTCGGATACAATTTTCAATGTCCAAAGACGGCCGCCGTCATTGAGATTTTGCCAACGACCGGAATTATTCAAATCATAATGAACATCGCGCCCGATGCCGAAACGAAAAGGGATATCTTTATCGTCTTTATCTAAATCGTCTTCGGCAAGATAAGGTTGTAAGTTGATTTGCGCCAATTGAACGCTCGGCGTTTGCAATTTGATATGCTGCCTAAAGCTGAGCGGCTCTACCTTCAGGCTGACCTGAGCCTGCAAAGGATAAAAAACAGTCAGAAAAATAAAAATCAGAATAAAACGTTTCATTATAATACCGTGTTTATTTTAAGATAATCATCTTTTTTACGCGGGAAAAATATACGGTTTTCCCGTTCTCTTCGCTAATGGAAATTTTATAAAAATAAACGCCGGAACTCATCTTGCGCCCATTAAAAATAAAAGAGTAAGCGCCTGCTCTGCGTCGTTGACTGATCTTATATACTTTTTGCCCGAGGGAATTATAAACTTCCAAATTGACGCGATATATCGTATTCCCTTTATTGACGGGAATATTATAGGCTATCTCAGTCAACGGATTGAATGGATTAGGATAATTCTGCCGCAAATTAAAACGTTCAACCGATAATTTTTCCGATTCCAAACCCATTAGACGCGGTACGATAAACAACCATTTATGAAAGGTTGTATCGCTTCCGTCCTCGACGTAAAATATAACGCTGTCTCTGCCGATCGCCTCAAACGATAAAGCAGCGGTCGTGTCATAAATGACCGAATCGCCATAAATAAATCCGTAATTTAGCGAATCGCCATCCTTGTCTGCAATGGAGGCGTTAAAAATATATCCCTTATCAAGCATTACCGAATCAAGCCGACGCGGGAACCAGGATGTAATTTGCGGCGGGCGGTTAAGAACAATATTCAAATATACGGCGGCGCTGTCATTAATTTCAATATTATTTATATCTTCGACGCTAAAACCCCTCGCTTCCGCCTCTATCGAATAATTGCCGGTCGGCAGCAGTTTGTAAAAAATTCCGTACAAAGAATCACTGTAAACTTCGGAATGATCATGGTCATAGCCTGGAATGGATATTTTCGCCTGAACGGAATTGCCCGCTTTATCGCGCACAACGCCGCACAGCCCTTTATGTGTCTCTTCCATAAAAGAGATCAAAGCCTTTTTATTATATTCCCAATAATCGGACAGCGCCGAATCGGCGAGCGCTTTGGTATAACATAATTCCATGGTTACTTCGCGGCAATGTTGAAAATAGTTCATATAATCCTGCCTCCCGCCGTGAATAGGATACCAATCGTATCCGTTGGTGATGCCGTCGTTACGGGCGCGCATATAATTCGTCGGCGCATAAACCCGTACCGTATCCACATAGCGACGGCAGACATTTTTCCACCATCGGTCATCGGCCGAACGCATCGCCCAAGTGTCCCACGGGTAATTCAACAGCTCCGAACCGGTATGTAAATTAGCCGACATTACAAAATGGCGGTTAGAAGCAAAGTTCATTAAAGCCAGCGTTTCCGGTTGATATTCATTACCGTCCGGATGATTGTTGCCATTGGGATCGGGGAAATTGCGGTTCAAATCGACGCCGTTAGCGTTATAGCGCGTGGCGCCGGCTACCGTAGTATCCTGTCCGCGATAGGTGCCATCGGGATTGAACAGCGGATTAATCCAGACTTCCGTATTATCGATCAGTTTTTTTATACGCGCATCGCTTTGATAATTATGGAGCATATAATCGATCAACCGCAGCAAAACCATATAGGTTAGGATTTCATCACCGTGCATTTGAGCGCTGTAAAAAAATTCCGGCTCGGCTTCGTCCGTTACTACATTATCACTTATTTTTACGACTAAAAGCGGTTTGCCGAGCGCGGAATAACCGAAAGTATCAAGCCGGCAGATTTGCGGATGTTGTTCCGCGAAATTTTGCATCAGCGCCATATATTGGGCGTGTGTCGGATAAGCATTCCAATCAACCGTATCCACCGTTTCACTCATCATTTTTAGGCGGGTAAGTGATTTTAAACTGTTTATGGGGATGGGAGCATATCCAAGTTTCAGCAGATTTTGATATTCCTGTTCGCTGGCATAGGCAGTTACAATGGAATCCCGGTAATTATCGATGGAGATAATATCGGTTAATTGTTCTAATTCCGAGCGCTCGTCTATAATTAATTTGAAGTAATGATCCTGAGAAATCCCGGAAGCGACTACCGAGAAAATAAGCACAAAGAAAATATAATAGCTTCTATTTTGTAAATATTTTAACATCTGGTTTTGTTTCGCATGAATTATGGGTTTAATAATTACCACTGTTATTATTATCGGAACAAATTTAAATTAATCAATCATTTATAATGATACAAAAAATTAAGAAAAAAAACGTTGACACATATCATCATTATAATAATTTAACAGCTTTTATAATATTTGTTTGGCTCTCTCTGTGAACAATTTATTATTTTCGGCTATCTATTAAATATTCAATAAACAAGATTTTAATATGAGTAAAAAAAGAAAAAAAGATCGCTAAAAAAAGAGCTCAGTCAAAGCTAAAAAAACACAAAAAAACAAAATCCTCCAAGATGAACCGAATTTCCACTCTCAATAACAAAGCGGTTGCATCCGAATTAGACGCACCGTCAGGTTTCAGAAAAGTATCAATGAGCGAAGCTGTTTTGACATATGCCAGACCCTTTATGGAATATGTAGAAAAAGGCACCATTGAGGATCCGAATATCGCTTTACAACTTTCCATGATGTTATGGAATTATACCCAGTCGGACGGGCCGAATATTCTTGATAAGGAAAAGAAAAATATAATAAAATTAATTAAAAAGGCGTTACAATTCACAACCCAACAAGCTCTCGAATTGTTCGATATGATGATTGAAAGGAAAGACTATTTATTGCCTCAAGGTATCCAGCCTGATTATTCGGCATTTATGTATATCAGAAAGGAAACGCTTTATATTATCAATAAATTCGACTATAATTCTCTAAACATACCCAATGCTCCTTATATCGAAAAGAAAACGGACAAAGAAATCGTAGAATGGCTTAACAAAATGGATAACCTTCCTTCTGAAGATTTCGAAGAATGGGAAGATTTATTTTATTCAATGAACGATGATTGTTTGCAAAGTTTTAAAGATTGGCTTACTTACAAGGGATTAGAAAAGCATTGCGAAGATTTCGTATTTTTTGCATCTGTGTTTTTAGATTTTATATTTCTCTATGCGGACAGCTACGAATTATCTCTTAAAAAAATCAATT
>CAYRJN010000103.1:0-14193 GCA_964424545.1 uncultured Calditrichaceae bacterium | reverse complement strand
AATTTCTTTACCAACTATTTTATGTGCTTTTGGATTCCAATGACCCCTTTTGTTCGTTATCTTCCATTCAATTGAGTCATAACCATTTTTTTCATCAAATTTAAACTTTTTCTTAAATCTATATATTTAAATCCTTTATCAAGGCATAATTGACGAAATTCCCAAGGTAATTGTTCTAACCCTCTATTTACTATAATAATCTTATTATGGTCAATTGATGAAATAATTTGCTTTGTAATAGGGTTAATTTGATATTCTTCTTGTTCTATGTGCTTCTGCGTAAATATATTTTTAGGATTAAACCAGTAATAAACTTTATCCAAAAGGATTGCAAACAATGGAATTGTTTTTGTTTTTTCTCTTCCCTTATTAAGCATATATAAAATAGATGAATTTTTAGCCAAAACATTCATTTCTTTATACATTTCTAATTCACTTGGTGCAAAATTAAAAGATACTATAAGAGTACCATTTTTAATATTTGTTTTTGGCCTTAAAGGGTCCGAATATTTCGGTTGTAAATCCTCTTTTGAAACCATATAAAGTATGGAATCAAGATTAAATTTATCTACTAATGTTTTTTGATAGGCATAAATATCTGCAATATCAAAAGCACTTCTGCCAAAATTTAGAACTTCGAATTTTATCCCTGGAAACTTTTTATTAAGATACTTCTCCATTACTATACCAAAATAATCCTTTTCATATAGTAAGCTGTTTTCAATATGCCGCACAACATATCTATATAAACAACTATATATACCCCGCTCCTGAACCAATACACATAGATTATAGTTAATATTATTCTTTTATACACAGAATTTTATGCGCTTATCATACATTACACTTTAAGCGCTTTTCCCGTAAAGGCAAATGAATATTGTTTTAATTGTTGAAGTATACCAAAAATCCCATTTGCACTACGGCTGTATCCTGGTTTCCAATTCATTCAAATTAAAAACTCGTTCGCAATAATTACATTTCACCTTTTTATGTTGTTTATCGACAACAACAAATACGGTTTCAAGATGACGTTCGCTTCTCGTTATGCATTTGGGGTTACGACATTCAAGCAAATTGGAAATAACGTCCGGCGGTTGAATAACAATCTTTTTATACACTTCATAATTTTTTATACTTTTGATGGTAACGCCGGGAACAACGAGCGAAACATGTTGAATTATTTTCGGATCGAGAAAGTCGATTTGTAATTTCAGCATATCTTTACTACCGAATTTTGTGCTTAAATAATTCAAACCGAACGTAATTACCACATCTTTCATCTGCGGATAGGAATGGATTATTTCTAAAATTTTAATCCCTTCCCCCGATGGAATATGGTCGATTACGATTCCATTTTCTATTTTGGGAATATATAATAAGTTTTTTTTATCGCTCATAATTGAACTCCCAATAATTTAAGCAAAATAGCCTGTCGCATAATTAAACCGTTTTTCGCCTGCGGAAAATAACCGGCATGGGATGTATTATCCACATCATAGGCAATTTCATTTACACGAGGCAGCGGATGCAGCACCTTTAAATGCGACTGAGCGCGGGCTAACATTTTAGCATCGATTACATAGCTGTCTTTAACTTTTTCGTATTCCAAAATATCGGGAAAGCGTTCGCGCTGAATGCGCGTCATATATAAAATATCGCAATCCGGTATAACATGTTCAAGAGAATCCGTTTCATAAAACGTGTATCGATCGTCATCCGGCTTGAAATAGTCGGGTAATGCAAGCGATTCCGGAGCTACAAAGGTAAAATCGGTAACGCCGAATTTCATAAGCGCCATTAGCAAAGAATGTACGGTGCGCGAATATTTTAAGTCGCCCACAAACGCTATTTTTAAACCCGTAATCTTCGAAAAATATTTTTCGATTGTAAAAAGATCGAGTAAGGTTTGCGTGGGATGCTGATTTGAGCCGTCGCCGGCATTGATTACCGGTAAAAAACTGATCTCGCCCGCCAGTCGCGCCGTACCTTCGGAGGGATGACGGATAACGAGGATATCGCTGTAATTTTCCACCGTATGAATCGTATCTGAAAAGGATTCTCCTTTTGATACGGACGTAGCCGCCTGTTCGGCAAATCCGATTACATTACCGCCGAGACGATACATGGCCGCTTCAAAACTCAGACGCGTTCGCGTGCTCGGTTCAAAAAACATGGCCGCCATTATTTTCCCGTGCAGGTAATTCACGCGCTGTTCCGCCGGCATATCTTCAACAATTTTGGCAAGGGCGATAAACTCTTTTATTTCCTCAATTGCCAGATCATCCATTGAAATGAGGTCTTTATTCATAAAATCCCCATAAATTTGATTTAAAATAGGTCAATTAGCGTATTAATATTTCAAAGAAAACCATTAATGTACATTTAAAATATCCTCTCCATTGCGCACGATCCGAAGAAAAATCACACCGATAATATATTTTGAATATCTTTTTTCCTACCGCCTATTCCGATGACAATCCTAGAATTTCTCAAATTGGATCTTATTCAAAGGTCTTATTTACCGCTTTTTCCATATTTCGCACATATTCGACCGCGTCTTCCGCGCCGAACAATGATCTTCCTACAATCAAATAGTGCGTTTTAAGAAAGGAAAATTGAGCCGCGTCGCCGCCTTGTTTACCGTATCCAGGGGAATAAAAATTACAGGATTCATCCAGACCGGCGCTTTCATACAATTTTTTGGTGGCATCGGGCTTGGTTAAAGGCACTACAAAGTCGCGTGCGCCCGCTTGATATGCCAATCGATAAATTTCCGTAACCGCTTCATCCTTAATAAAACCGCCCTCCGATTCCACAAAAGCCGGATGAGTCATAATGCCTCCTACAATGACTTTCATCTCATTTTCGAGAACACTTTCCACCCACGCTTTTAGGGTAACCGGCCCTGCCTGCGGGAATAATATCACCTCATTTACGCCCGCTTCTTTCATGATTTTATTAAACAATTTTCCCGTATCGGGAATGTCGGTCGCCGCTTTTTGATGATCATAAATAATCGGCTTAGCCGATACCGAACGAATGGCCTCCGTCACTTTCGGTAATCCGTGGGTTAAAGCGAGCGAAAAACCTGTTTTATAGCCGTAAACAAAGTCCAAATCGTCAATTTTTTCGATTAACGCTTTGATTTTATCTAAATCCGTTATATCCAATGCGGGAATCATTTTTCTAATATTATTCATCCTTATGCCTCATAGAAATCATATATTTGTTTTGATTTTTCCAAATCTCTATTCTGCAGATATTGAGCAATATCAAGCAATGTAATTATGGAATAAACCGTTTGTCCCTGAAGTTCGTTGAATTGATTTTTTGTGCGGCGGTCAACGCTGACTACAATTGCGTCAACGTCCGCATTTAATTGATTTTTCAATAACGCTATAGCCTCCAATTTGGCTCCGCCGGTGCTCACCACATCGTCGATCATCACAATAGAATCGCCTTTCGAGGGAATTTTACCGACAAATAGACCGCCTTCGCCATGCGCTTTTATCTCTTTTCGATTATAACAAATGGCCGTATCCTTATTAAAATTTTTATACAAAGCGATAGCGGCAGCCGTTACCAGCGTAATACCTTTATAAGGAGGACCGAACAATATATCGGGTTTTAATCCTTTTTTCATTATCAGTTGCGACATGGCATTGCCGATAAAATCCAGCATATAGCCGCTGTTGATATCGCCGAGATTAATAAAAAAAGGCGATTTTTTACCCGATTTTAAGGTAAAATTGCCGAATTTTAAAATGTTTCGAGCGATTAGAAATTCGATAAACTTCTCTTTATTTATATCCATTTTATCTCCAATTGGTTAGAGTATCGAAATCATAAAGAATTAATTATGTTAGATTCTGTTTATACTATTGATTTATAACGATATTTGAATATTGTGTATCCCGCTATATTCCCTACCGGTAAACTATTTGCGATAGCGTATTCTTATTTTAATCCGGAAACAGATCTCTGCCTTTGTTCTTTTCAAAAAAATATCCGTTATTATATACCATGGCGCCATTTACAATGACCGTTGCCACGCGCCAATTAAGTATTTTACCTTTATATGGATTAAAATCGGCTTGAGTAATAATCCCATCATCCGTTACCTGTTTTTCCACAATAACCAAATCGGCATAATTATCAATTTCTATCGTCCTTCTATCCTTTATGCCGAAACATCGGGAGGCATTATTAACGGTTAATTCCCAAAATCTGAGCCAATCAATTCGACCTTCGTCGATTAGATTGAGCATCAGCGGCCCCAGCCATTCGATTCCGGCTATACCGGACGGAGGATTATCGCTCTCTTTTTCCTGCGGCGTGTGCGGCGCATGATCGGTTCCGATAAAATCTATAATACCGTTATTCAACGCCTGCAACAAGGCTTCCCTGTCCTCCGCCGTACGTATGGGCGGATTAACTTTATATTTGGCGCCGTCCCGCAAGTAATCGTCCTGCGTTAAATAGAGATAATGAGGACAAGTTTCCGCAAAAACATCAAATCCGTCGTTTTTCATCTGTTCTATCCATCGCACTTCATCCTGCGTAGCAATATGACAAACGACCACCCTCGGACGCGCTTGTTTTGCCATTTGCTGCAAAGCGGCTTTTATTTTGGCCAGGGCCGAGGTAATCGCCTCTCTCGGACGGTTGAGATGATGTATATATGCGCCAGGGATATCCTTAAAAACCGTCTCGTCCTCGGCATGAACGGTAACAATTGGAAATTGCTTAAAAACAGCAGCAATATCTTCAATCTTTGTTATCGCCGGCAAAGCGGAAGATTTAGCCATATATAATTTTGCCGCCGCAATTCCTGCGACTTTTTCATTATCGCCGGCCTGCGCATGAAACTGCAATCCCCAATTAATTAAACTTTTTTCTTTAAATAATGTCTTTTTTTTTCGCAATATCTCGCTCGTGGTAATGGGCGGATTATTGTTGGGCATATCCAAAACGGACGTTACACCGCCTTTTAGGGCCGCTCTGGACGCATTGAGGATACCTTCTTTATATGCCTGCCCAGGTTCGCGAAAATGGACATGGCTATCGATTAATCCGGGTAAAATATATTTGCCCGACGCGTCTATTATACGTTCCGTTACCGGCGTTGAGCAAATCGATTCTATGCCGGCAATTTTATCATTTTCTATTAGAATATCGCCGTCATGAAATTGCCCGTCAGGACCTAACCATTGGCCGTTTTTAATTAAAATACTCATTATTCTTCTTAGTATTCCCTTCGTATCTTAAGCATAAATTTATTGCTTCCTATTGCGATTTTCCGAAATAAATCGACGGGAAATCGTTCTTTTACTCAGTCCTCGTATTTACCTCAAATACATATCTGCCCAATTTAACCGAGCAGAGGGCTTATATATCGGTTATAATTTTTCGCCCAATATCCCCGTTGAAAATCACAGCCTTATTCATTACGTCTTTTTATTATAACAATATTCAGGCTCTGTTGGAATTCAATTTTTCCGATTCAATCTCCTCTAACATTGCCTCGCTTACGCCTGTTGGATATTCACCGGAAAAACAGGCATGGCATATTGGTAAATCTTTATACATGCTTTTTAAATCGTCAAGCGATTGATAGACCATAGCGTCGGCGCCGATATAGCGGCGAATCTCCTCTTCGTCGTAATGGGAAGCCAATATTTCCTTTTTTACCGACATATCAATTCCGTAAATACAAGGAAATTTAATAGGCGGTGAAGCGGAAACGAAATAAACTTTGGTTGCGCCCGCTTCACGCAGCAATTTTACAATTCTTTTGGACGTTGTTCCTCGCACGACGGAGTCGTCGACCACGGCGACCTTTTTCCCCTTAACGATATCGCGGATAGGATTCAACTTTTGTTTAACCATCAATTCCCGTTGTTGCTGGTTCGGCGTGATGAAGCTACGCCCCATGTGCGGATTTTTAGCAAAACCGCGACGATAAGGAATATTTAATTCTTCGGCCATACTTGAAGCGAAAAAATAAGCGGAACTGGGCACGTCAATAACAATATCGGGATGCAATCCGGCTTTTTCAAAGGTCTTGGCCAGCGGTTTACCCATCCGCACCCGTTCGGAGGCAACCAATCGACCGTGCATAACGGAATCTTCCCTGGCAAAATAGATATATTCAAAAACACAAAAAGCCTGCTTTTTCTTTTTACCGATACGCGAATGCACATGTTTATCTTTGTCGATGTAAATCATTTCTCCCGGTTTTAAATCGCGCATGATCTCATAGCCGAGATAATCGAACGTTGTGCTTTCCGATGTAAATGCATAAACAACACCCTGGTCGGTAAACTTTCTTCCCATAACAAGCGGACGAATACCGTAGGGATCGGCAAACGCCAAAAAACCCTGATTGGCAATAATAGTCATAGCGGAATAGGCGCCTTTTACCAATTGCTGCACCGTTTCAACCGTATCAAACACATCCTTAACGGTCAAATTCCGCAGATCTTTCTTTTCCAACTCCGCGGCAAAGGTGTACAAAATCAAGGCTACATCGTTAGAGGTTTCAATCAAACGATGGTTTTCTTCATACAAACGTTTTTTTAACTGATTAAAATTGATCACATTGCCGTTATGCACCATGGCCAAACCAAACGGATAATTTACGGCGATTGGTTGAGCGTCCACTTCGTCCGTAGAACCCGCCGTGGCATAGCGCACATGCCCCAAGCCGCAATAACCGTTTATTTTATTGATATCATAATGTTTAAAAACATTAGCTACCAACCCGTTTCCTTTTTTCATACGAAAATTGCCATTAAACGTAACGACGCCGGCGGAATCCTGACCGCGATGCTGCAAAGTCGTCATACCGTTTATGATTTCCGGCGCTACATTTTCATAGCCGGAAATACCGATTATTCCACACATCTATCTCTCCTAATATTCATTGACTATTAATTAAAACTATTTTGAAGTAATATTTTTTATAATATTTACTTGCCATGATAAAATGAAATTAAATTCATAGTTTCGCTTTCATCAAGATCATTAAAAAAACTTGATAATTTTTCAACATTATCGGCAATATATTCTAATTTCTCTATTTCCTCTTCTATAAAATTCATCCCGTTGTTTAATACTTTTACATTTATTCTTTTTAATACAAAAAGAGTTGATAGATAACAAAAGGCGTATTTTATAAAAGGATGATTCGAAATATCATTAAGATATTCCTTTTCTTTTTCAAAGCGGATCATTACTTTTTGAAATAATTCGATATTCTTTTTTTTAGATTGTTTAATACCTAAATCTACCGAACAAGCGATAATAGCCAGTATATATATTTCCTCTTCTTTAATATCTGTTTTCAAAATGAATTTTTTAGAAGTATCATACGTAGCCACCAAATTACTAATTATTTTAAGAATATCAACTTTTGAATTAGAACGTTTTTTCTTAGACTTACTATTATTTTTCTTTTTATTCGACAAAATCACCTCAATACAGTAAAAACGTGTAATTTACTTATTGTTTAAACAACGCGTATAAGGCTTCGCTGTAAAATTCATGTTCGGCTTTTAATCCGCGCCGTTCCACCTCTTCCAACGTCCCGGCGCCGCGCAAATCAACCACTTTTTGCGCGATTACTTTGCCGGTATCGACGCCTTCGTCCACAAAATGCACGGTTATCTTCGTCGTTTGTAATTTATTTTCAAAAGCCCATTCATAGCCTCCGATACCTTGAAATTGCGCCGTATCTGCCGGATGAATGTTAATTATTCTATCTCTATAGGCGCGCACGAATAACGGCGACAGGATGCGCATAAATCCCGCAAGAACAATATAGTCAAGATGATACGGTTCAAGAAAATCAATTAATTCTTGTTCGAATTCCGCTCGTTTTTTTCCCTTGGAGGTAATAACGGCCGTTTGTACACCAAGTTCTTCGGCTACGCTTAATCCTTTTGCATACGCTTTATTTGATAATATCAGAACAACCTCGCATACGTCTTTTAAGCGGCCGCTTTGCGCATTTTTTACAATAGTTTCCATATTGCTGCCGCGTCCCGAAATAAGAATGGCAATACGTTTTTTCATTTAACGAGCCCTTTTTTGGCAATATCTTTTCGATAATACATATCTTTAAATTTGATCATTGCACAAGCGCTATAGCTTTTATCAATAGCGCCGGCAAGAGTATCGTCTCGCGCCACAACATTGAGCACGCGTCCGCCGGATGTTATCAATCGGTCGTTTTCTTTTTTTGTGCCGGCGTGAAAAATGATAATTTCACGCGCGACATCCTGCAAACCGTTTATCTCAAGTCCTTTATGATAAGTAGCGGGATAGCCCCCCGACGCCAGCACGACATCCACAAAATAGCCATCGTTAAATTCAAGGTTAAAATTCTTTAACGTTCCGTTAAAGCAGCTGTCGACCAAGGCGGCAATATCGCTTTTCATAGCCGGCAGCAAAACTTCTGTTTCCGGATCGCCGAAACGTACGTTGTATTCCAACAGCTTAGGCCCTTTTTGCGACATCATAATACCAAAGTAAACGATTCCTCTGTAATTAAAACTTTCCTCTTGAAACCCCCGCACCGTCGGCTCGACAATCTCTTTTTTTATGGAGTCGATAACGCTTTCGTCCGCCCAAGTCACGGGACAATAGGCGCCCATACCGCCGGTGTTAGGACCCGTATCGCCGTCATAAGCCGGCTTATGGTCCTGCGACGGCAGCAATAATTGAATATTTTTCCCGTCTGTAAAACCGATGATGGAAATTTCCTGTCCGTTCAATTTTTCTTCGACCAGCCATTTTGCAGATTCGCCGTATTTCTCTTTAATTTCTTTCACGGCGCCCATCGCTTCATCTTCAGAAGAACATACATAAACGCCCTTACCGGCGGCCAGTCCGTCATATTTTATGACCAGATTACCGTTCAGTTCTTTTATATAGGCTTCGGTCTTTACAATGTCTTCAAATTTTTTATATTGCGCCGTGGATACGCCGTATTTTTCCATAAATTGTTTGGCAAATATTTTTGAGCCTTCAAGTTGCGCCGCCTTTTTATCCGGCCCGAAAACGCGGATTCCGGAGCCTTCAAAAAAATCTACTATTCCGTTCGTTAGTGGGTCTTCCGGCCCCACAAAAATGTGCTCAATATTCTTTTCTTCACAAAATTGTTTAATTTTATCAAAATCATTTACGCCGATAGCCACATTGTTTTGAGTTCCTCCGTTTCCGGGAAGAACAAACACATTTTCCGCGCCCAATGATTGGGAAAACTTCCAGGCGAGAGCATGTTCCCTTCCGCCCGAACCAAGAATAGCAACTTTCATCAATTTTTCTCCAAAATAAGTTCATCTAATCGAATGCGTATAATTAAAACCGTGCTTCCAAATTATAGTTCGATTTATAATATAACGTCCTTTAAAACCAAATCGCAAATTTGCGGCGCATTACCGATATAAGCGCGCGTTTTTAAACTCTTCAGCTCTTCTTTAACCGTATCGGAAAGATCCAAACCGTCGATGAAATTATTTAATTCGCTTTGTTCTATCTTTTTACCGCGCGTTAATTCTTTCATCAAATTATAGGGATCGTCGAACCCTTCCCGCCGTAAAATAGTCTGAATCGGTTCGGCGAGCAATTCGGGATAGTTATCCAGCTCTTTTACACAATATTCTTCGTTCGCCGCAAGACGATTCATTCCTTTTAGCGTCTCTTGAACGGCAAGATAACCGTGCGCCAGGGCGACACCGATATTGCGCGTAACCGTGCTGTCGGAAAGATCGCGTTGCAAACGAGATTGTCCCAATTTTTCTTCAAACGCGTTTAATAGAGCATTGGCA
Organism: uncultured Calditrichaceae bacterium; assembly: GCA_964424545.1. Taxonomy (GTDB): domain Bacteria; phylum Calditrichota; class Calditrichia; order Calditrichales; family Calditrichaceae; genus JAUVIB01. The sequence goes on along the minus strand of CAYRJN010000103.1, from coordinate 4,357 downwards.
ATTTGTACATTACCCTCGCTGTTTTCAAAATTGATGGGATTAACTTTATGCGGCATCGTTGATGAGCCCACGGCGCCTTCATCGGCGGCAAGAGTTAAATAACCCAGCGTCAAATAAAGCCAGATATCCCGATTCAAATCGAGTAAAATCGTATTGATATGGCGAACGACGGCAAAATAATCCAACCATGAATCATGGCTTTCGATTTGAGTGGTCGCCAAATTCGGTTCTAAACCCAATTCCGTGATAAAGTCGCGCGAAAAGCTCATCCAATCATAATCGGGAAAAGCGCTAAGCATGGCAGAGAACGTACCGGTTGCGCCGTTCAGTTTACCTTTAAACATAAAATTTTGCAAATTTTGATATTGCTCGTACAAACGTCGTAAATAGACGGCAAACTCCTTGCCGGCCGTAGTGGGCGAGGCCATTTGCCCGTGCGTGCGCGCCGGAAAAGGAATGTTTTTCCAGCTCTGCGCCATTTCTCTCAATCGCTGTAACAGATTTTTTAACTGAGGAAGCTGTTCTTTTTGCCAATAATCGCGCAACATTAAAGAATAAGAAAGATTGTTAACATCTTCGGAGGTCAAGGCAAAATGGATCATATTTTTATTTTTCAGCGGCAGCGTTTCACGCAAATACACTTCACATGATTTAACATCATGATTTAATTTACTCTCTATCTCTTTTATTTTATCGTAATCTTCTTCGGAAAAAGAATTAATCAAATTATCAATTGCAGAAAGTTCTTCATCGCTCAATTTCTTAAATAATCCGCTTTTATCAAGCGCTTTTAGGTAGTGCAGTTCAACTATTACGCGCATACGCATCAAGGCATATTCCGAAAAGTAGAGTCCGAGATGCTGTAATCTCTTTCCGTAACGGCCGTCCAAAGGCGAAATGGCAAAACTATTCATCTAATTTCCTTTCACTTTTTTATCCGCTTCGCGCAAAGCCTCTTTCATCTGCTTTATCTCATCGTCAAAACGCCGGCGCAAGGCTTGAATATTTAAGGAACGCAAAGCAAATAACGCCGCATTTTTAACGTCTATAATCGTAGCGGCGGGCGTACCGGAGGGCATCATCAACGATGAATTGATATTAACCGTCATATCCGTTTTATCGCTAAAGGGCGGACAATTTATAACCGGCACGGTCAAATTAGCCGCCAAAGCGCCGCCGAGTCCGTTAGACCGTCCGGCAATGGCAATAACCGCACCCGGTTCTACAGACAGATTATAATCGCGGATTACTTCGGGAATACGCTCGCCGTTTTTATGCGCCGAAACAATTCGTAATTCTGTCATAATATCATATTTTTCAATTTGCTGCGCTATTTTTTTAGCATGTTCAACATCGGAAGACGAACCCATTATTAAGGCCACATAACCGGCTTTAATTAATTTATGTTTCAGCAAATTCTCATAGATGCGCTGTAAAACATTCTCTTCCGTTTCGATCTTTTTAGCGGTGATCATCGTATACATTTTGCGATAACGGCTGACCGTTTCGTCCACGATTTCCTGCGGCAGGGTAACGGGATAACGGCCGTCCTTTTTATTGTTCATCAAATAACTGCGCACAAACTCTTTATCCAACTGTTCGGCCGTTTCGGGGTTTTTCTCATAGTCTTGCGCCGACCAAAAACGGGATGAATCGGGGGTATGCAGTTCGTCAATCAAGACCACTTCACCGTCGATCAATCCGAATTCATATTTGGTGTCGACAAGAATAATGCCTTTATCATGCAGAATTTCACTACCGCGTTCAAACAATTTCAGAGAGGCCTTTTCCATTTTTCGGTAAATTTCTTCCGTCGTCCAACCTTCGGCAAATATATCTGCGGGCGAAATCTCACGATCCGACTCCTCTTTAGTAGTCGGCGTTACAATGGGTTGTTCAAAAGCCTGATTTTTTTTCATGCCGTCGGGAATGTTAACGCCGGAGACTTCGCGCATACCTTTCTGGTATTTACGCCAGGCCGAACCGGTCAAATAACCGCGCACAATCATTTCAATGCGAATCGGCTCGGCTTCTTTAACGAGAGAAATATTGGGATCAATGATTTTGATAAAATGGTTAGGAATAATGTCTTCCGTCTCTTTAAACCAATAGGCTGCCAATTGATTTAATACGGCGCCTTTACCGGGCACCGGCGTATCTAACACAAAATCAAAACTGGAAATACGGTCGGTAGCCGCAATCAAGCGGCTCTTTTCATCCACGCGAAAACTCTCTCTAACTTTACCCGAGTGGATTTTCTCTAACTGCGGCGTATTTAAATTAAGCAATGCGTTCATTCATCTCTCCTGCATCTGTTTTTATTTTTTTCCTTATTTAATCGACGAAAAAATATTTCGCCCTTTTTTAAGAGGGACAAAATTAGTCTTAATTTTTAAATTAGATAAAATTACCCTAAAATACCATTAATTCTAAATCTTCTCCCGCTTCTTCACGATATAGAAGAAAACATACCCCTTGAAATCTTGACATACATATATTTTTAATGTTTAAAATGCCTTACCGCCGTAAAAGCCATGGCCATACCCAACTCGTCGCAGCGTTTGATAACCGATTTATCACGAATGGAACCGCCGGGTTGCAATATGGTTTTAATGCCGTATTCATTACAGAAATCGATATTATCGGCAAATGGGAAAAAGGCGTCGGACGTTAATACGGCTTTGGCCATCTCATCGGCAAAATATTTTTCTTTTTCCGCTTCTACGCCGCTAAATTCCATATCCAGATTCTCATAACATTTTTTAAGAGCTAACTGCGTAGAGTTAACGCGGTTCGGCTGACCGCAGCCCATACCGAGCAATTGATTATATTCTCCGTTTTTACGCGCCACGGCAATGGCGTTGGATTTCAGCTGTCGTACGGCAATCAAGCCGAAACGCGCCAAATCATAAGGAATATCCGCTTTTTTCTCCGTAACATACTCTACCTTATTCAATAATTTATTATCGGTCGTTTGATAGAGAGCCGTATTAAAAAGAATTTTGATATCTACGGCAGGCGTTAAGCGTTGGGGATCAAATTTAACTACCCGTAAATTTTTATGCTGATAAAGATATTCCAAAGCCTCTTCGCTGAAATCGGGGGCAATCATCACTTCAACAAACTTGCGCTCCATTTTGTTTTCAGCGTCAAGATTTAAAAATTGAGCGGCTTCCAAACCGACAGGCGCGTTAAAGGCGATTACCGAACCGAACGCCGAAACCGTATCGCCAGCCCAGGCCAACTCAAAAGCCTTACGCTGGTCGGGCCCCTCGCATAAGCCGCAGGGATTGGTATGCTTGATTACAGCTACGCCGTTATTCTGAAGATCACGCACCGATTCAATAGCGCCGTACATATCGACAATATTATTAAAGGAAAGTTCCTTGCCGTGCAGAACTTCCATATCAAAAAGGGAATCTTTGGCCTTTTTTTCTCGTAAAAAGAATGCGGTTTGATGGCCATTTTCCCCGTACCGCAACTCTTTGGCTTGATTAAAAGCAAAACGCGGCGTTAGCTCGCCGGCCGTTTCATCCATTGTAGAAGCAATTAAAGCGTCGTAATCGGCCGTATGATTAAAGACCTTACGCATCAAATAGAAACGCGTATCGAGTGATATTTGATCGTCGTTTTCCGCTAATTCGTCTTCCACGCGTTGATAATCGTAAGGATCAGTAATGACCGTAACATATTTATAATTTTTAGCTGCGGCCCGCAGCATGGTTGGCCCGCCAATATCGATATTTTCCACGAGTGTACCCAGATCAGCCCCCTCGTCTTTTACCTTACCGAAAGGATAAAGATTGCAGATAACCATATCAATCGGCCTTATGCCGAGTTTTTCCGCCTCGTCGGCGTCTTTTTCCCTGTCATATAACAAAGCGGATTCAATCTGGAAGGAGATGGTTTTCATACGTCCGCCGAAAGCTTCCGGATTGCCGGTAACTTTTGAAATATCAACAACATCAATACCCGCTTCTTCCAACACTTTTTTCGTCCCGCCCGTGGAGATAATTTCACAACCCATAGAACTAAGGACTTGTGCAAATTCATCAATACCTGTCTTATCAGACACGCTGATTAAGGCACGTTTAATTTTTATTTTATCCATTTTATACCCCATTTAATATTTTATATATTTATTTCTTTCAAGTAGAAACGATTCCTTTTTTTAGTTTGACACACAACGGTTTGAATATGGTGCGTGCCGCATTTTGAAACGAAAATTTTCAGGTTACGACAATGTTTATTTTGTGTATTAACTTCCATATTTACAACTAATTGCGGTATGCACTATATTTTTTGTTGTGCTTAGTGTTTTAATATTTCAATCAATTCTGTATTTAAGTATAAGTTT
>CAYRJN010000102.1:0-14248 GCA_964424545.1 uncultured Calditrichaceae bacterium | reverse complement strand
AAGTAAAATAGAATTAACCAGGGTTCCGAGATCCAAAATTGAATTAAGATCCATGGCTATGCTAAAAATTTCGTGCAATCTGTATATATTTCTGCGCAATTCTTTATTTCTATTCAACAGTGTTTCATTTAAGATTTCATTTTGTTCGACAACCTTTTCCAATTTGTTTTTTTGCTGCATCAGCAGACCGTTTAACTCTTTTAAACGTAAGGCGCTTTTTATGCGCGCAATCAATTCTTCATAATGAAAAGGCTTGACAATGTAATCCGTCGCCCCTGCTTCAAGTCCGTTAACGATATCCTGAACGCCGCTTTTAGCCGTAATAATGATTATCGGAATAAAATTCTTTGCTTGGTTTTTAATCATAATACGCAATGCCTCAAGACCGGACATTCCGGGAAGCATAATGTCCAGCAATACCAAATCCGGCGGATTTTCTTCAAATTTTTGCAGAGCTATTTCGGCGTTCTCGGCTTCAATAGTTTCATACGCCTCGGTTTCAAGATTCTTTTTTAAAATTTGGCGCATGTCTTTGTGATCTTCTACTATTAAAATTTTAGGCATGTACATTATCGGAAATTTTCCCTTTTCATTAAGAAATGATAATTAAAAATTAATTTAGTAATTTTCGTAATAAAAAAAAAATGAACTTTTTTACTAATTCTACATTTAAGTAATAAAATTCGTATTTTTACAAAATTTTTTCTAAATTTGTATTAAAAAATAGGGCGCAAGTTTAATAAATTTAAATTAAGATTATGAAAAAAACAATTATTAAAAAATATCTTTTCTTATTATTCGCCTTTTTGCTGGTATCCGCAAATTTTATAAAATGCGGGGACAGCGGCACAAATCCGGCCGACGCCGAGTTTATACTACCGGATAGTAAGCTGACTTTTGACGAGCATATCAGTCCCATGTTACAAGCTAAATGCGGATACGGTTCCGCCTGCCATTCCATTGAAAACCCCAATAACAGGCTTGACGTCTATACACACGATTTATTTGTAAACTATATTCTATCCACGGGAGATAGACTGATTGATCTTGATAACCCTCCGCTTTCTCCATTATATCTATTGATTACAGAAGGCTTCAGGGGAATTGAAAAAATGCCCCCGGCGCGTTACAGTCGTCCGCCGCTTACTAAAAATCAAGTTGACGGAATCTTGCAATGGATTAAAGAAGGCGCCAAATAACCGCTATATTTTCAGATGAAATATATTATAGGGAATAATGCGTACCGGCCCGAATAATCCGTATTCTCTCACCGCGAAATGATGCTGACGATCGTCCTTAGCTAAACGGTTAGATAAATTATTGACCACCTTTATGGTAATTTTATTTTCGCCTTCATGAACGAATCGGGTAATATCGAAAAACCACGGCGGACTTAAAAGCTGTTCTACAAGCTCATCGTTTACAAAAAGCGTGCACCAATCCAAAACTTTACCTATTTCCAAAAATAATTTCTGATTCTTTAAATATTCTTTATGAATTACGATAATCTTTTGATATAATAAAACATGACTTTCATAAGGCGCCTTAAAAGCATAATTGCCGAGGTTTACTTTCCCCTGAAATGTATCGCTGTCCAAATACCATTTTTTAGAACTGATTACCAAAAGCGGTAATATTTTAATATTTTTTATTTTTTGACGAATATGTTTTTTATCTTTTATGAGCTCCAGATCGACATCTTTGTTTTCCCGCATCCAACCTTTAAGCTTTAACATGGTCGTGTTTTGTTTTAACACCTTACAGCCCTTAAAAGCTGCTTTTTTTACCTGCCAGGTTTTTAAAGAGCTTTTTTTATCCAATACAAACAAGCGGCTTTCATGAGCGTCTAAGGTATCGGACAAATACATCCATTTCCCCTCAATATGCCACATTCCGAACGCATAAGATTCCCCTACTTTAAAATTCCAAACAAAGGGTTTCCCGAGATATTTGGTTTTTATGATGTAGGGGACAGACGTATCATCATTTAAATTGGTAACAAAGATATAGATTTCCGAATCGGTTTCTTTAACAATATATTCTATGCGTCCGAATTCGGCAATAAGACGAAAATTAATATACTCTTCCAAGTTTAACAGCATATCCGCCAGTTTTTCAATTTCAGGCTGATAGAATCCGTAACCACCGTTTTCGTTTTGTCTGAAATTGGTGCTCTTTATCTCCGCTTCGTCAAGCCAAATTTTGCGTTTTAATATTTTTAATTTATCATTATCCTTTTTGTATACGGCGGATTCCGGAAGTTGTTGAACGGCAATTACGATCCCTCCGTTTTGAAAAAATTTATGGAGTTTTTCAATTAGTTTCAGAGATATTTTTTTAATTCCCGGTAAAAGAATAATTTTAAACAACTTGTTGTTAAAATTAATCCTATCCTGCTCCAGAGAACAAATTATATCATTTTCAAAATCATCATATTTAATCAATTCAAAACTATAGCCTATACGCCCGAGCTCCCGTATGGCGATTCTAAAATTTTGGTTATCGGAATCCAAAGAGGGATAGAGAACCAATATATCATTCTTTGCCATACCTTTTTTCATTAAGTTGCCTAACTGGTGCAAATAATAAAACCATTCGGCATAACCCAAAAAATTCGGATCGATCTCGGAAATAGAGTTTAAGGAATCGTAAGACAGTATTTGTAAAATATTTTCCGTGTTAAACATAATTTTATCAACGCCCAGTGTAAACAAGTAATCGATATGGTGTTTTTTTTGAGAAAAAGAGTAGCGCATATTGAAAATATTATGTATCGATACGGTTACATCGCTTATATCCTGAGCATGCCGCGCACTTAACGAGCGGAGCAAATTAATAGAGACATCGTTAAAATAAGGCGTTTCATGATAAAAACGTTCGGCATCAATCTTGAATACCGATTGAAAAGTAAAATCCGTGTTTAACACATGGCTGTTTTCCGCTTCTACAAAATATTTTACGCGACTAAAAACGGAATTTAATTTTGACAGGAAGCGGGATGATAATTTATTTTTATAAACCTTGTCTATTATGGATTTATACTGAGATGAATATAATTTATCGGAAAGAAAATAATCGGCGATATTTCTTAAATTTTCTTGTTTATTCTTATCTTCGGAAAGAAACAGCATATTATCATACGGAAGACGCAAAATTTCATCCAAATCGTGATAAACGCCGTAAATAGACTTTTTATATCGCGTTAACTTTTTAACAATCTCTTTTAATGTAGACTCTAAAATTTCTTTGTTAAAATGATTCAAGCGATAAATCAGGCTGCCGTTTGATTCCTGAACGCGCAACTTTCTCAAAACCAACAGTTTTTTATTATCCGTTGATTTTGAAGCTTTAAAAAAGCCCGTATTAAAATTGAAATCCTGTGTGCAATCGACCGTTTTTTTACCGTCGTATAAAAATAAAGCTTCTATATCTTCACTATTCTTTAATTTGATTCTTACAGATTTGTTACGCAATTGAAGTGAATAAATCTCCGCTTTGCGGCCGAATATATTTATCACCGCTTGACCGAGATGACTGGATTCTTTGTAATATTCAGCGGTTGAGAAAATATATTTTGTTAAAAATTCATCCGATTCGGCTATATTGCTTTTTAGTAAGGTATCGATATCTTTGACAAGTTGTACATACAATCTGAATTCTTTGATCAACTTTCCATCTATTCTGGAGAGCGCGTCAAGATTGGAAGTTTGCAAGTATACATCTTTAATAAACCAATTTTTCAGTAAGTTTAACAACTCAAAAAACCGATCGGTGGGAATATCGTCAAACTCATTAATAACCAAAGAAATACAAGGTTCAAACTGTAAAAGATCAGAATTTTTAAAATAGAGCTTTAAACGGTTGGATTCAACGGTATCTAAAATCTGCATCGGCAACCCTTATTGATATTATTATATTAAAATAGAGATTTTAATAAGAAGAAAATAACACAAAAGAGATACTCTTAGCAAGCAAAAATATTAAAATTTACAATTTAATTTTATTTTAAATAATATTAATTCGTAAATCGAGAAAGGCAATCCCGACTTGATAGAGCAATGACAGACGGTTTGTTCTTGCGCATTTATTCATTCGAATATCAAATAATGGAACGTACTTTAATCGTTTTTCGATTGCCTATCCGCATCAAGCGTGGTCATTTTTCTTTTTTCATTTAATGGCTTGTGACAATCCACATTGTAAAAGAAAGGATAAATCTTCAATCTTGAGCATGGTATAGATTTTTCATCATCTCGCGCAGCAATGAATTATAGTTTAGCTTTTTTGAAATTCCGAGACAAAAAATTGTGCGTTTTTTACACAAGCAAAAATATGGTTCCCATTAGCAGGCCTGCGACGATATTTATGATTTTTACGATCACAAAAGCCCTTCCCGAAAAAGCAAGCAAAGGAAGCGAACCATGACCATCTTGCACAATCGAATTGGCGAGAAGAATAGCAAAGGGCAGCGCCCCTTTTGCGAAAAGGGTTACAAAAAGTAAATTTGGGCCGGACTCGGGAATAATACCGACCATCGACGCGATACCGAGCACAACAAACGTATTACTTTGAATCCATTGATCGACATCCATATAAGATTCCAAAAGATGGACAACATATAAAGCGCCGAAAGTCCATAAAAAAATGCGTAACAAATGTTTTTTAAAAATATGTTCCCATAAGTGCTGTTCAAGAAAATGTTCCGGCACGGTTAAGACAATAAAGATGCCGAATATAAATGAGACGACAAAAGTAATTTTCACCCAATTCCATGAGGCAGGACCGACGGTAGAGGTTAAAAAGCCTATCAAGAAAACAGAGAGCAGAAAAAAGAGCGCAGCGCGTTCCAAGGACATATTTTTCAATTGATTGATTATAACCTGCTTATTTAAACAATCACATTGTTCTTCTTTATGAACTTCAAATTGGTGATCCATCTTTTTTAATAAGCCGTATGGATTTTTTATAAGTACGTCCGTTAGATAACCGAATATCAGCGCAACAACAATCAGAATTAAGGTTAGGATTACCGTTTTTCCAGGAAAAAGACTTAACATTACGTAGGCCTCGTCGCCGCTGGTGGCAATCATGGTCGCGACTAACGCTCCAAGACTTAGCACCCTGTGAGAGTACAGCGATACCACCGTAAATGCGCCCAAACATCCGGGCGTTGCGCCGAGAACAACGGCGATCAAATATTGGCTCCAGCGACTGTTTTTAATATTTTCCTGCCAAATACCGTTCGTTTGAACATTGATATACTCAATAAGCAGCATCATACTAAAAACGAAGGAAGTAATCATTACCGCATGTTTAATTATCTCTATTATCATAACTATTTCACTCCACAATCTCCACTAATGAACATACGTTCATTTAATATAACTATTTTCGAAATAAAAATCTACTTTTTTTAATAAACAACAAAATTGCTTAGAAAAGAATTCCGTTATTTGGCCAAAGCAAAAAAAATAGCTCTTAACATAAAATTAAGAGCTATTTGATTCCCCACATTTTCGCTGATGAATGTTATTGCGGATTTAATCCGTCATGACAATCGCTGCAATAACTATCCCGCCAATCATCTTCTTCAATATCGCCGGGATGTTTGAAATCAAGAAAGGAGTCAAAGGTCGCCGCAGCGAGATTATCGGGATTCCCCTGCGCGGCTATGGTATGACAAATATTGCAGTTCTTACTGATTACATGTTCTTCATCCACCGAAATCATTTCATCATTATGACAGCGAAAACAGCCCGGGAAATTTAAATGTCCGATATTGTTAGGATAGGCTTTCCAACTTGCACGCATATAGGGAAAAATATTTTTCCCCGCCGCTTCCACTATACCTTCGATAGATTTTTCTATTTCTTCTTTTTGCCGCTTGAATAATTGCGGATTTTCCTTTTCATAATATGATTTAATTTTCTCGGCGCACACGGCGGATAATGTATCCGACGAAGAATAATCATCTTCAAAAATCTGCAAGGCAAGGGCTTTAATATTGGGCAGACCCTCATCAATTTTCCCCTCGCTAATGGCCTGATCAAGGAAATCAAAAGGAGCCATATAGTTATGAGACGGGCGATTATGACAAGCGATACAAGTCATATCTATTATTTTTTTCTCATTCTTCGGATTTTTTTCAATAGGGTCTTCTCCCATAGTATAAACTATTTTTTCGCCGTTCTTTAAATTTGTATAACGCACCCAGTTAATTTCTTCATTGGGATTGCCGCTTGAAAAATATTCAATTTTAACTTCTGGATTAATATGCCAATGAACGCCGTTTTCAAATCCTTTCGCCGCTATTGTCCCGCCGATTTTCATACGCAGATGAATATCCCATTCACTGTTTTCTTTATTCGGCAGATAATGCCTTTCATGCCGCAGCGTATTAGGATAAAATTTTCCGGGCCAATGGCATTGTTCGCAAGTTTCCCGAGCTGGCCGCAAACTTGTAATAGGCGTCGGTATTGGCCGCTCATAGCTATTTGTTAAAATCGAATAGACTTGATACAGGCCCGAAAGTTTTGATTTTGTGTACCAGCCAACACCCGAACCCACATGACATTCCACACAGGCAACTTTAGCGTGCGCTGAATTTTTATAGGCGGTATATTCCGGTTCCATAACTTTATGGCATAACGTTCCGCAGAACTCTACCGACTCCGTTATATGAAAGGCTTGATAAGCGCCGATGGCCGAGAGTAAAAGAAGAATCGTAGTTGAAATGGAAAAGATAAAAAAAGCGTTTCTGTAACGTTGGTCATTCAGATCGATTACAGGCCAATCCGCCGTACTGCTGTCCGATTTTTTCATTTTCCTTCTTTTAATCAGCATGCCTATGGGGATAATAATTAATCCACCTATCATAAAGGAGGGCAGAACAATATAAACCAACAATCCAAGGTAATTTCCGGATGATAAAAATATGTGTGATATAATGAAAAGGAATAGGATCAACAAAAAACTTATAACCGCAATGGTAGCGCCTATTAAAGATAATAAATTATGTGTTGATGAGGGTAGTTTAATTTTCATACACTCTCCGAAAAAATATTTTTACCAAATTGGCTGATTGATTATTGGATTACGGGCAATTTTTATGCCACTACTCCCTGTGCAAAACTACTTTTCGCCAACGCTTTCTATATTAAAGCTTTAGAATCCGAAATAATTCGCATCGACTATTTTTTATGACTCAATATTACGATATAGTGTCCAATTAATGCCCCGGTGGGACATAAATATCACAGCAAAAGCGCTTTTTTTGCAAATTTCGATTAATTAAGAACTAAATATTAGCTGCGACTTTGCAACACCGTAAAGGTCTTTAATTCCTTGTAATATAATAGAATTTACACGAAATAATTCATCGTTTCTTAATAATCAATACAATAATGGCACATGACTTGCATTTTAACAAATGGTATGTTTATAAAGGTTATTACCCTAATGATAAAGATTAGCACAACGATTACAACAGCAAGGAGGAAATGATGAGAAAAATTGCCGTATTTTTGCTAATTACAGCATTCACTTTTGTATTTACGCCCTCTCAGGCCGGGGCGCAACATAAATATGTGGGTGTGGGAAAATGTAAAACCTGTCATAAATCTAAAAGATCCGGTCAACAATACCAGATCTGGCAGAAAAGCAAGCATTCAAAGGCCTATGCGACCTTATCTTCCGCGGAATCAAAAAAAATCGCTAAGGAGAAAGGGCTCGGCGACCCCCAAAAAGCGCCGCAATGTTTAAAATGTCATATTACAGCCTACAATGCCGATAAAAACCTTCTCGGTAAAAGATATAAAATGGAAGACGGTGTTGGTTGCGAATCCTGCCACGGCCCTGGGGGCGATTATTATAAGAAAAAGGTAATGAAAGCAATCTATGAAGGCAAACAGGACGGAAAAGCGGTGGGTTTAATTAAACCGGACGAGAAAACCTGTAAAAAATGTCACAATGAGGAGAGCCCTTCTTACAAACCGTTTGATTTTAAAAAACGCATTAAAGAGATAGCCCACCCTGTTCTAAAAAAGTAAATCGTCCAAAAGCGTAAATCCGCGTTTATTTTTCACGGATTTACGCTTTTCATATCTTACGGCAATTCGAACACTTTTAAGAGCGCTTGACGGGCGTCCGCTCTATCGCTTGCTTTAATAATACAAGCGATAGAGGAAATACTACTTGATATTCCGTAAATGTTAATACCATTATCTCCGAGCGCATCGCAAAATTTTGCCGCAATGGCCGGTTTTTCTCTAAAATGCGGCCCGTAAACGCCGATAAAACCGGCCTCCTCCATCTTTTTAATTTTAATGTCGCGCTGTTTAAGAAGCAGATCCACCGCTTCGGCGTTTTTTGTATCCACGCAAAAAGCCAGAACGGCCCCGCAACCATTGCTGCTCGCTTCTGTTATGTATTCGAGATTTATATTTCCCAGCGCAAATATCTTTAACAGTTCTGCTACAGCGCCGGGTTTATCGATTATCATAGAAACGCTAAAATAGGTTATAGCGTCCCGTTCGATTATTCCTCCGATTTTAATCACGGCTCCCCTCCGCTCTGTTATATCGGTATTTTTACTGTAAAAGTTGCTCCTTTGTTTACCTGTGAATCGATTTTAATTGTTCCTTTATAACTTTCCACAAGTTGTTTAACCAACGATAGTCCTAAACCCGTGCCAAAACTAACCATTTTTTTGGCGTTCTCGCAACGGTAAAATTCGGAAAAAATTTTATCCATATCCTCTTCGCAAATCCCGATCCCCGTATCGCTTACCGAAAAAATAAGAAACCCATCTTCCGCATGCGCCGATATGCGAATTATCCCGCTTTCCGGCGTATAACGTATGGCATTATTTATCAAATTTCCGAAAATTTTTATCAAATCGTTTTTTTCGGCTGCAATAAGCGGAATATTATCGGCAATATCGATAGTTATTTTCTGTTTTTTTTCTTTTGCCGTTGCCTCTTCATGTTGAATAATCTCGATTAATAGCATATCGACGGAAACTCTTTCAACCTTTCTCTTACGAATTAAAGTTCGGTTGCGCGATAACTCTAATAGCTCCTGCGTCATCTCCAGCATCTGTTCTGCTCGAAAAGCGGCGCGCTTGATAAGTTGGACTCCCCTTTCGTCCGTTTCCTCTCCGAAATTGCGTACAAAGCTGTCTAAAGACGATTTAATGGCAATTATGGGCGATTTCAATTCATGCGAAGCAAAACGGAAAAATTTGGTCTTTTGTTTATCCGATTCGATCAATTCACGATGTTTTCGATCGATCTCCTGCTTTATTCTGCGGTAAGTACGCATAAAGGCCATACAAATATAAGCCGTTACATAAACGGTAACGGTAAAGATCAATACGACGAGATAAATATAATCGATATTTTCATGATTACAGACGCGGAACATACAATAATGACCGATATAACCGTTATATTCTAAAAATATTAAAGTTACAAATGATAAAACCGTAAATGTAGCGTAAATCAGCGGAATATAACCCGTAAAAATAATACTGATTAGGATCACATGAAATACATAAAAAAGATAAATAGGATTACCGATACCTCCGGCATAATGCAGTAAAATGGTAAGAATAATCAAATCAATGATGATCTGCGCCTGTAAAACGACAATTTCATTGGAGAAAGTTAATTGTTTTAAACGTTTTTCACTAATCGTATATATAAGATTTATAAAAGCGAGACCGCCTAATACAATCCACATCTTCTCATAGGGCAAGACAAAGGATGAAAACTGTTTTGCGGCGATGGTTCCCGCAAAATATCCGACCACAGCCAGCCAACGCAAACGAATCGTCCACGAAATTCGCGATGTTAAAACATCGCTGGTTAAAAATGCAAACGGCTCTTTAAAAAGCAGATTTGTAAAAAATTTATTCATATAGCGGCCGCATATTGAAACATGAATATCTATTGATTGCCATTATAATATCCGAATTTAACTATTCGGATATCTATAAATTTATCGATATTGTATTGATTAATGTAAAAAACGATTATTCAACAAGCAAAAAGGTCCTATAAAAAACGGGTGTCTGTGATAATTTTAAATCGGCAGCCAATAATCGTTTATTGTCCCAATGCCGCACGGATTTTATCAATTAAAACATCCGGATCGATCGGTTTTTCAATAAACTCATTGACCGGCAGAAAATCTTCATCTTTCTCTTTATCGAACTCAAAGCCGGTTTCCTGTCCAACGGCGGTTAACATTAATATCGGTATATCAGCCGTCCCGGCGTCATTCCTGATATTATAAGCCACATGAAAACCTTCGTCCTGCGAGCCCATCATCACATCAAGTATAACCACATCGGGATTCTCATTCTTAACTTTTTCGAATCCTTTAACGCCGTCTTGTGCATCGATCACTTCAAACCCCGATTTTTCCAATGTAATACGCAGCGCTTCAACCAGATCGATATCGTCATCTATGATTAAAACTTTTTTAAGCGGCATAACTATTTGCCTCCCCAATAATGTAGTTTATGATATGCGGAATACTGTTTCTTACTTCATTGGACAGCGGCTTGTTAAAGGTTATAATTTTTGGTTCAACGCCGATAATTATACACGGCGCCGTTTTACCCAAAGCCGCGGCCATTTTGTAGATCTCGGCAAAACTGAAACCGTGAATGGCAATCGCTTTACTCACCGTTGCAATATTGGATTTCTCCACCGAAAAGACGGCGATCTCACCCGGATTCTTCCCCATTCTCGCGCAGTCTATCAATAAAATAGGATCCGTTTGCGTTAAGTGATCAAGTAAAATAAAAGCGTCAGACCCGGCGTCAATTAATTTAAACTTCTCGCCGGTATCGGTTTTTGCCAATTCCTGTAAAACGGCGGGGCCGATACCGTCGTCCCCGCGTAAAGTATTTCCAAGTGAAATTATTTTTATCATCTATCGTTCGTTTCTACGCTTGTTTTAACATACCCTTTTTATTCTACAAATTCAACATCCAACAGATGAACCGAACAGGATATACAGGGATCGTAAGCGCGCACCAGCATTTCCAGTTTCATGGTGATATCCTCTTTTTCTTCGTCAATTACTTCAGGGACCAGCTTTTTCATATCATCGTCAATATTAGCAAGATTTTGCCCGGTAGGAATAATGCAGTTAGCCGCAACAATATTCCCTTGACGATTGTAGGTATAGTCATGAAACAAAATACCTCGCGGCACTTCCGTAGCCGCTATTCCTCGGCCGTAACGCGTCGGCTCCTGATTCGGTTTTTCGTTTTTAATTCCCTTATCAAGCAAAATATCAAACAGACGAACGGAATCTTCGATGCAATGCACAACTTCTACCACCTGAGCTACCGTATTCATATAAGGATTGTAATTAGGCGCCTTTAAACCGATTTTTTCAGCCGCCTTTTTGGCCATAGGAGAAAGTAAAGCATAACTGTTATTAAAACGCGCCAAAGCGCCTACCATATATGAAGTACGATTGAATTTAGCGTGTTTACTCGACGAATGCGGCACCACAAATTCATTAGTAACGTTCAGATAATCCTCTACGGGAAACAGTCCGGCATCGGATGAACAGATTTTTCCGTCATAAAGGCCGTATTCTTCTTCGCTGTAAATGCTGATATATTCCGTCTCTCTTTCAAATACAGGAATTTCACCGGCAAGCGAGATCAGCACTTCAAGAATAAATTCCACATCCGGAATTGCCTGTTTAATGAATTTTTCTTTAAGAGCGGCAATATCCTTTTCCGAGGGCAGCATGGTAAAACCGCCGGGCACAATTGAAATAGGATGAACCGCGCGTCCACTTATCACATCGCCCACATCATTGGCCAGTCTTTTTAAACGCAGAGCGGCCAAAACGACATCCTTATGGGTGTTAACCAACGGGAAAACGGATCCGACTTTCAAAAAATCGGGAGCCGCAAGAAAAAGCGCGTGCAAAACATTACTTTGAAAGGTAGCGCCGTGAACGAGAAGTTTACGCAGCATTACGGTTTGATCGGAAACTTCCAATCCTAAAGCCGCTTCCGTGGCCTTAAGAGATGTCATTTGATGTCCCAGCGAACAAATCCCGCAAATGCGCGAGGTTATAATAGCCGCTTCCTGAAAATTGCGTCCTTTAAGCATGGCCTCAAAAAACCGCGGCGCTTCCACAATATCCAACTGTGCCTTTTGCAAAACGCCGTTTTTCATGTCCACAACGATATTGCCATGTCCCTCGACGCGGGTTATATGATGTACATTTATATTCAAATCCCTGCCCATTATGCTCCCCACTTATTTATTGATTCAAGTTCGTTGGTACAATACATTTTCAAGCGATTTTCCGCCTCTTTGGCCGAAAAACCATGTTCTTTTAACATTTCGATAGCCCCGTCCCTATTTACATGAGAAACCACGCCGCGGCAGCCGGTGCAATATTGCCCGAACGACGGACAAATAGCGTCGCATCCTGCGCGCGTAACGGGGCCAAGGCAAAACATCCCTTTATCGAGAACGCATTCATTCTCTCGCAATTTGCATTCCACGCAAACCGCATAGTCTTTTATTTCCGGTTTACGGCCCAGCACAAGAGATTTAAAAACATGCAAATATTCGGGCGCGCTCATGGGACAGCCGCGAATTTCGTAATCCACTTTAACAATGGCGCTTACCGGCTGAACCGGCATGGAAGGGAAGAGATATTTATCCTTGCCGTAAACCGTCTCGCGCACTTCGTCCGCCGGATGATTGTTCTTCATGGCATTAATGCCGCCCGTAACCGCGCACGAGCCGAGCGCCACAAGAATATCACTGCGTCTGCGTATATCGTAAATACGTTCAACACATTTAGGCGTGCTGATACTTCCTTCAATAAAAGCAATATCATAATGATCCGCTTTGTCGTCCATTGCTTCGCGAAATTCTACAATTTCGATCAAATCCAAAATACCGAGCAGCTCGTTTTCAAAATTTAATTTATTTAACTGACAGCCTTCACAGCTGGTAAAATCAAAAAAAGCAACTTTAGATTTGCTCATATCGCTTCCTCCAATTGTTTGGCGAGAGGATATTGAAATACCGGACCGTCCTGACATACATAAACATCGTTAATCTGACAATGACCGCACTTCCCAACGCCGCATTTCATATTGCGCTCTAACGACATGTAAATATTTTCATCGGGAATTTTCTTCCCTTTCAACGACATAATTACAAATTTATACATCACCGGCGGCCCGACTATGGCGGCAATTGTATTTTCCACATCCAATTCCAACGGCGGAATCAGCGTTGTAATTACGCCCACATTTCCTTGCCAGTTATCGTCAGGATGATCAACCGTCATATAAAATTCAACATCGTTCATCTCTTTCCAACGTTCTATTTCTTCGGGAAAAAGGATATCCTGCGGCGATTTGGTGCCGTAAACGATAATCACCCGTCCGAAATCTTCACGTTTATCAATAGTATAATCAATTAACGATTTAAGCGGAGCCAAGCCTATCCCGCCGGCGACCATCAACATGTCTTTCTTTTTTAAATCGTCCACATCAAAACCGTTTCCGTACGGACCGCGAATTCCGATTGTATCCCCCGCTTTTAATTGATGCATTCGCTCCGTCAATCTCCCCACTTTACGCACCGTTAATTCAAATGACCCTTTCTTTTGCGGTGACGAGCAAACGGAAATCGGCGCTTCGCCGAATCCAAAGATGGAAACCTGTACAAATTGACCGGGCGCGTGTCCTAAATCTTTACCGTCGGGCAAAACGACCTCAAACCTTTTTTCCAACTGCGTTAAATTATCAACGCGTTTTATTGTGGATAATGTCGGATAGTATAAATCCATTTTTTCTATATTATTCATTTCCATTTACCCCTGATTTTAAATGGTTTGTTTGCTTTGCATATCCTGATATTCATTTATCAGATCATTTACTATTCCGGTCATACTGATACCGGCCGGACAATATTTGGTGCAGCGTCCGCAGCCCACGCATTGCAACCTACCGGATTTTTCAGTGATATATTTGAACTTGCGATATAAACGATGACGGGTTCTATGACTTAGAAATTCTCTGAAATTTTCTCCTCCGGCAACACGCGCAAAAGGATGGAGCACGCAACTATCCCAGCTACGTTCGCGTTTTCCTCCCACAACATCCAACTCTATTTCATCGGTAACGTCAAAACAATAGCAGGTCGGACATAAAATATTACATGTGCCGCAACCGAGACATTTTTGC